>JAFWPT010000256.1 GCA_017509375.1 Bacteroidales bacterium
CAATAAGTTATAGACTTATCCTATTTCCTGCATCGGGAAATAAGTACACCTGTGGTCTTTTCATCCAGAGGAATCTCCCACGCCACCGTCACCTAAGCCCGCCAAAGGCTCAAGGCGAAACTAAACCATTTTTAATTTGCAACAGAAAAAATCGTATCTTTGCAAAACAAGGCTTGAAACGTCAACTCAAATGAGTGTCAAACCTAAATCTGCAATATGTTTATAGATATTTTTATAAGTCTACGAAAAAAGCCATTATCCTTTTTGTAGCACTCTTCTGCGCCGCAGGCCTGCTTGCCCAGACAAGCAAGCCTCCCACTGTAATAGATATCGTATCTGTTGAAGACGAGAATACCGGTGACTCGGTGGAGATAGTCAACATCCCTGTCGAGGGGGTTAACTATTATTGGCTCCATTTGGGGGAAATGGGAATCGGAAATAGGACTGTACAAATCAATCTGGACCCCGTTTACCAGCTCTACATCCCGCTTGGAGAGAACATCACCGGCGCCGTCGCGACTATGGAAGAGCTCAAGACCCTTTTCAAGGAGCCCAATGGCACCACTCGGGAAATCCAGGGCAGTTTCAAGCCCTTCTTTCCCGGAGAAAACCTTGAAACCGTCAAGGCAATCAAGTACAAACCGCTCCTTACAAACCAAATCCAGTTCGTCATTGAGCGTGACGGTTATCAGCGGGTGACTTACATCTCCAAGTCCGACTTCAACTCACTCCTTCGCGGCCTTAAGTTACACGGGAAGCTTCATCCTTCCGAAAAGTAAGGATGAAGTTTCTTCCACCTTGTCGCTTTGTCCATGACTCACCGTGTAACATACATGGCGGCAGCGGCTTTTTACGTACCACAGAACTATCATAGACATGTACAAATTTAAACCGACCCTGCTGCACCTGCTCGCCGGCGCCGCTATCGTTTTAGGTTCAGCCGCCTGCTCCCAAAAAGCGGCCTTAACGGTGGAACTGAAATCGGAGGAAGACCTCTCCGGCCTTACCCTAAGCACATCGGCAGGCAATTATTTTGACACGAAATACTCCGGACGGGAAGACATCCGTCTATTCCGGGTGAACACCGAGGCCGACGGCATCCAGGCTGTGCGCCAGGGCTTGGCCGACGTCCACGTAACGGACGAGGTGGCTTTTTCCAAAAGCGCCCGCAAAAGACTGGGCATCAAAATGGCTTTCCGGGGAGAAGAAAGTTTCGACGTCGCCTTCGCGGTCCGCAAAGGGAACCAGGCGCTGCTGGAGGAAATGAACCGCTTTATTGAAGCTTCCAAGGCCGACGGGTCGCTGGATTCCCTCATCAGCCATTGGCTCAACGGGACTCCCGCCCCTGCGATGCCCTCTACGGGAGAAGCCTCCCCTCAGGAGCCCCTCAGATGCATTACCGCGATAAACATGGAGCCCGTATGCTTCCTTTGGGAAGGCGGTGAGTGGAGGGGTATGGATGCCGATCTCCTCAGGCGTTTCGCCATTTGGAGCGGAAGGAGTTTCGAGATGTCTTTCATGGACCTGGGGTCGGGCATCATCGCCCTGAATACCGGGCAGTGCGACGTTGTGAACGCATGCCTGTATATAACGGAGGAGCGACAGAAATCCGTGGACTTCACCATCCCTTACTATTTATGCCGCGGCGGGTATTTCGTGCTTGACAAAGGAGCCTTTTCCGGAATGGGCCTTTGGGACCGCCTGAAGATGAATTTTGTCACCGAAGGCCGTTGGAAACTCATCGTGAACGGCCTTCTGGAAACCCTGAAGATCACCCTCTTTTCCATCCTGCTGGGAACCCTGCTGGGCATGGGTGTCTGCGCCATGCTCCGCAGCCGGCGCAGATGGGTCAGCAAGGCGGCGAACCTGTATGGCGCCTTCATCCAGGGCATACCTACCCTGGTTCTTCTCCTGATCATGTTCTATGTCGTATTTGCCAATGCCGGGATGGGCGGTTCGCTGGTCGCCATTATCACCTTTGCCCTTTGCTTTGCCTGGTCTTCGGGCAGTATCTTCGACAATGCCATCTCCTCTGTCCCGGTAGGTCAGACGGAAGCCGGACTGAGCCTGGGCTTTACACCGCTGAGGACCTTCACCGGTATCGTGTTCCCCCAGGCCCTGACAAAAGGCCTGCCGCTGTTTACGGGAGAATGCGTGGCGCTCCTCAAGAGCACCTCCATCGTGGGATACATCGCCATCATGGACCTCACCAGGGCCAGCGATCTTATCCGCAGCCGCACCTTCGACGCCTTTGTTCCGCTGCTGATCATCACCGTTGCCTACTTTGTACTGGCCTGGCTCCTTCGCCTTTTGTTAAACCTCCTCCTTTTAAAGAAGTAACATGATATCAATCAGACATTTAAGCAAAACTTTCACCAATCCCGACGGCGGCACCATAAGCCCCCTCAAGGACGTAAACTGTGACATTGAAAAGGGAGAGGTCATTAGCATCATCGGCCCTTCCGGCACGGGGAAAAGCACCCTTCTGAGGGCCATCAACATGCTGGAGCCTCCAACCGCAGGCCAAATCATCGTGGACGGCAAGGATGTCACGGCAGGACAGTATCCGCTTGACAAGCTCCGCATGAAGATGGGCATGGTGTTCCAGAGCTTCAACCTCTTTGAGCACAAGACCGTGCTGGAGAATGTCATTTATGCGCCCATGGAGCTGCTGAAACGATCCCGGAAGGAGGCAGAGGAAGAGGCACTGGAGCTGCTGGGAAAAGTGGGCATGGCCCAGAAGGCCGACGTGTACCCCTCCTCCCTTTCCGGCGGCCAGAAGCAGCGGGTGGCCATTGCCCGCTCGCTTGCCATGCACCCGGAAGTCATCCTTTTTGACGAACCCACATCGGCCCTTGACCCCACCATGGTCGGAGAGGTCCTCAGTGTCATACGCCGGCTGGCGAAGGAGGGAATGACCATGCTCATCGTCACCCACGAAATGCGCTTTGCCCGGGACGTGAGCACCCGTATTTTCTTTATGAACGAGGGCATCATCTATGAAGACGGCACGCCGGAGCAAATCTTCGAGCATCCTGCCCGCAGCGCCACCAAAGCCTTCGTGAACCGCATCCAGAAACTGGTGTATGAGATAGATTCCAATGCCTTTGATTTCCTTCAGATCCATACTGGAATCAACCAGTTCTGCTTCAAGTACAATTTCCCGGAAAAATCCGCTCTTGCATATGACATTGTAAAGGAGATGCTCTTTGAGCACCTCAAAGACCTAAGGCCACTCACGCTGCGGTTCACCCATGCCGAACTGTCCGGGGTTACGGCCTTGGATTTCATGGCCGAGGGCCTTACGGAGTCCCCGCTTCCGGGCGGCAGTGCACTGGACGGCATAAGGGCAAAAGTAAAGGGAATCGTGGAAGAACCCACTTCCAGGGGTTTTCGTATCAAAGTGCTGTTATAACAACATTTGCAGCTATCAGATACCCCATCAAGCATAATGAAGAACATCCTGCACCTTTCTGATCCCAACGTTTACGCACGCTATGTTCATGCGCCGGAGTTGCACCCCCTGGTGGCTGTCATCCACTATGACGAGGTATCACCAGTACGCACCAGCTTGAACCGTTACGGGGTCTATGGTCTTTTCATCCAGCGGAATTTCCCGAAGAATCTCACCTACGGCATGAAGATGTTCGATGCGGCTGACGGCTCCATCATCGCCGTCGAGCCCGGCCAGATCGGCGGCAAGGAAGACGACGGCGAAGATCTTTTCATCAGCGGTTGGGCACTGTTGTTTTCTCCGCAGCTGCTCCGTGGCACCGATTTGGAGGACAGGATCAAAGACTACCCCTTCTTCTCGTACTTTGCGACGGAGACCCTGAAGATGGAACCGTCGGAATGGGGCCGCATTTCCCAACTCCTCACCCAACTGAGGCATGAATTGCAGGAAAACGAAGATTCTCCGGCCTTGCGGGCCGT
The DNA here is from genome assembly GCA_017509375.1 of Bacteroidales bacterium. The sequence continues at coordinate 3,934 of JAFWPT010000256.1, forward strand.
TGTCCTGGGCTATTTACGTCTCATCCTGGAATACTGCAAGCGCATTTACCTGAGACAGTTAGCCAAAGAAGAAAACAGCTCGTCGGACATCCTCAAGCGATTCCATGGCCTGCTGCGTACGTATTATCTGGACGGCAGGCAGATGGACCTGGGTGTCCCTTCCGTCCAATATTTCGCGGAGAGGCTGGCTTACTCACCCCGTTACCTGGGCGACGTCGTCCACAAGTCCACCGGCGGAACGGCCATCGGCTATATCCATTCCTTTGTGATAGAGCAGGGCAAGAACCTCCTGATGAACGGTCATAATATCAACGAAACCGCACACCTTCTGGGTTTTGAGTACCCGCACCACTTCACCCGCCTCTTCAAGAAGGAGACCGGCATTACACCGACGGAATTCCTGGGGAAATAATTTCGGGCCGCTGCGTGTCCAGCTTGAATATGCCGGAAAATATGAGTACTTTTGTTGGAATCGCAGAACGTTATTTATGAAAAAGATCCTGCTGCGGGTGCTCGCTGCCACCCTCGTTTGCAGCGCAGGCCTGTTTACGGCCTGTTCGGTGGCAAATGACGTCAACGCGGTCAAATCCAGACACAGGGTTTTGCTCATGAGCCATGTTGCATCATTGAGTTTTTCGACGATACGGTTGCAGACATCGTCATCAAAAACACACAATGTCCCAGCCCCGGCAACCAATGCTGTCAACCACGGTCAGCCCGCCGCCTTGGCTGAATGCTCAGCCGATACTCGCTGGGCGACTGTCCCAGGTGCTTGGTGCAGTAGCGACTGAAGTAGGACAGGGATGAGAAATTCATCATCTCCGAGATCTGCGTGAGCGACAGCCGCTCGTCGTCCAGGTATTTTTTCAGGATCGGAACGGTGTGCCGGTTGATGTATGAGGTGACGCTGAGTCCCGTCACTCGCTTGATGGTGGCGGAAAGGTACTTCGGAGAGACATTGAGACGGTCGGCATAGTATTTCACTTCCCGCTCTGTCTGACAGATTCCCGTCGAGAGCAGGTCCATCAGTTGCTTGACGATATATGCCGTGCGGTCTGTATGGGTGTCGGATGCGTCCCTTCGTGTGTGCGCCTCGAAAATGTCATACATCATGGTCAGGCAAAGGCTCCCCATCAGTTCCCGGTAGAATTGCAGATGGGTATCCTCCATCCGGTCCTTCAGCCGGTCGAAGTCCGCCAGGATATGCCGGGCTTCTTCCTCTGAAAGCGGGATTACGGGGTCCGGGTTGAGCGAGATGCTTCCTCCGATGCTGTAATTGTTGCTGGGCAACTGGTTCTGCAGGAACCTGTTTTCCGCAGCAAACCACGTTACCCGCAAATCTGGACTCGCTGTCAGGTCCTTCACCCGGTCCGGCCCGACGATGACCACCAGGTCATTTCTTGTGATGTGGTAGCGGCGGCCGTTGAATTCGAAACTCCCCTCTCCGTCCGTACAGAGAAGATGCAGGCAGAACCCGGAGAGTTCCAGCGAATTCATCGCATGGAAATCGGCAGAATAGCGGAAATGTGTTTTCATGGTTGTCCTTGTCATTGCAAAAATAGGAAGATTTGTGGAAAATGTGAAAACAGTAGCGTTATTTGTGAAAGAGCAGAAAGGGAAAAGCTCCGTAATTTTGCATCGGAACCACAAAGAGCACGAATCTTTTAAGCTGAAAACAGGTATGAAACGACATTTTTTCCTGCGAGAAAGCCTCGTGAAGGAATGGCTGGAGAAGAACAATATCAAGTAATCGAGCATAACAGTACAGGAGCGTGCGATAATGGACAGGCGTAATTTCATCGAAACGGCGGCGATGGCGGCGGGAGGGCTCCTGCTGTCATCGGCCGGATTCCAACTCCATGCAAAACCAGTTAAGAAAATGAAAATAGTCTTACTCACCGGCAGCCCCCGCCGTGCCGGAAATACCAACCATCTGGCGGACCAGTTTACGAAAGGCGCCGAGGAGGTGGGACACGAGGTGTTCCGCTTCGATGCCGCTGCCCGTCAGGTCAAGCCCTGCCTGGGCTGCAACCACTGCGGGATGGAAGG
>JAFWPT010000257.1 GCA_017509375.1 Bacteroidales bacterium
TAAAGAAGCAACAACAGAATTCAATGGTAACTACGGTGCTATGACTATTGATGACATCCGTAGTTGGGTTAAAACAAAACAGCCTACCATCGACGAAGATCCGATGGAGGTGTATGACCTGCATGCGATGATCGTCAAACACTATACGGTCACCTATCTTGATCGTTTTGGTGTTGCACTTAATTCCGATGCTGCCTACATGCTGCGGAATGAGACTGTGGCGGATTACACGATCAACCAGAACTACGAAACCAACGACGAGGACTACCAGTTTAAAGGCTGGGTCACAAACGACGAGAGCAAGATCACGGCTGACAGTTCAGTGCCCCTTACCCAAGTCGTGGTTACTGATGAGGGCTATAACAACAATCCCTATAATCTGTATAAAAACAATACGAATGTCACGCTTTCGGGAGACGTGACGTTCCGGGCCCATGCGCCGAAAGGCAAGTGGCTGATCTTCCATGAAGTTATGAAAGGTGCCACTTACGTTGCGCCACAGTTCCTGGAGGAGGGACAGTCTCCGGATATGCCCGATGAAGCAAACATGCTGCTTCTTGGCTATACATTTGCGGGTTGGTACAAGACGTATAATGAAACAAAAGATCCAGATACGGGCGAGACTATCAGTCGGGAATATTCTGATCCTTATACCCCTGGTCCGATCAGCGAAAAAACGAATATTTACGCCAAGTGGGAGCCTACCAACTGGGCGCCGTATACTGTAATCATCTGGAAGCAGAAGCTGGATGGTACATATGCCTATGCGGAATCCGTCCAGTTGTATGGGAACGTGAACGATACGGTACTCACGACCGGGAATACGTCGGTCAATGCGAATGCGATAGGGAACAATGTTCTTGCGTCAATCAACAATAACGACGCGGACTATCTGGTGATTAACGGCCGGGATAAGGATAATAACCCAGTGTCGGCCAATTATCGGGCCAGGCATCTGGGAAGGACTGGCACCACGCACAACTATGACAATCCGGATTATATCGGTTTCAACTGCGTCCGGATCGATCAAGGCGTTACGATCAAACCGGAAGGTAATGCTGTCGTTAACGTCTATTATGATCGAATCACATATACGATTAAGATCTATTATGCCCGCAGTTCAGGGAACAATTATCAGGTGGCCACAACCAGAAGCGGTAATGGTGACTCTAATCCTCTTGGGCCTTCAGCAACCAACTACGGCATGAACTGGACCGGGAATATACTGCATCATAAAGATAATAACGGAAACTGGATACTAAACGGCGGATATACTAACAATATTCCGGCCAACCAGGTTAATACCGAAAATAGTGGAGGAAATACCTACTATTATACGACCATCACTGCCAAATACGGAGAGAATATTGCTGGTAAATGGCCGAGGTACAACCTTTTCCCGGATCTGGCGACCGGCGCTACCAACAATAACAATAACACCTTCGGTTTCGTCAGTTGGTACATGATGAATGATGCCGCTGGCTATCAGGGCGCGGGCAGCGGCCTGAACACCTTCAAGGGCATCATCAGCAAGATGGATGAGAAGCTCCTGGGCGACATTACGTCCTCGAACGGGAATCTGCTCTTTGGCCGTTATGATCAGCGTGAACTATATTACTAGACCTATCAAATCTGGTTTGAGACGCTTGATGGTGTGGATTACGAAGCCGAGGGAATTGAGACAAAGACCGGAGCAGATGGAGAGACCTATTATCTAAAAGAAAGCTTCGTCGCGAACTCAGCAGCTGAGGATCCCAAAAAGGCTACACAAGCGCCTGCCTATTCAGGATTTACCAATGTGCGAAGTGTACAGCCAGCGCCGGTAAATCACCTTTCGACCTGCGAGTTCTACTACCATCGTGTGGTCAATCCGATCATCTATCGTGACGGTGCATACTATGACGGCAATAACAATTACCTGTCGGCCTTCCCTGCAAAGGGTGCGGATCAGGAGTCTGATTCGATCCCCTTTGAGGCAGATGTTACGAGCTACAATGGTGGCTATACGTCCGCAGGTGTACTGGTCGCGGGTGATAACTACAAGATGGATTACCCATCCTCTTATCCGGGTTTCGTGTTCGAGGGCTGGTATTCGGATAAGACCTGCACTACGCCCTACAACTTCACGACCATGCCCGATACGAGCATTACGGTCTATGCGAAGTTCCGTCAGATTCAGTACCGTATATTCCTGCATCCGAACGTGCCAACCGGCAAGTACGTGACCTGGGGCTCTGACGAGCAGGGAATGACCTTCCGCGGCACATATGGTACGAACATATCGATGCCGACTGGCAAGCTGATTACGAGTGAAGCAACGCCTGAGTCATATGACGACTCCTACGAGCTTGCGGGTTGGTACAGGGATGACTCCCCGTTCAGGCAGCCGTTCGATCCCGATGCTTACATCCTTACAGATGCATTGGCATCGCCATATGACAAGACCACTGATTTCACTGATGAAATGGACAAATATGGCAATGGCGCCACATGGAACAGTGATATCATTGGCAACAACGGTGGCGACCGCTGGTGGGTGAGCAAAAAGATAGACCTGTATGCAAAGTGGATCAAAATGATGGAAGCCGGTACCGGTATCCAGATCA
>JAFWPT010000258.1 GCA_017509375.1 Bacteroidales bacterium
CCCGGTGACGAAGTGACAATTTGCGGAATCGCATCGGAGTATTGCGTGTTTGAAACCCTCAAGAACGTTCAGAAGATTGCTGAAAAAGTTGGATTCAAAGTAAAACTTTGGCTGGCTGCTACCGCAAAATTCAACAATTACGACGACATCCTTAAGTTCGCCGAGGAGAAATCGCTCGAAGTTATTTAGTTACAATGAAAAAATTATATGCGTTATTAACAGTTGCCGCCGTTGCCCTGTGTGCATCAGTCAATTCAGGCGCCGTTGAAGAACCGGATGCCAAAGGGACTGTTGCAATAAGCGCCTATGCTGCCCCAAAATTCATTTTCGGTGCTTCTTTGACTTCCCATGCAATAAGAGTGCATTGGGGGACAACATTTGCCGCAACTGGTGATTACGTGATTACCAACAATATCTGGAAAGGCCACCTGAGTGTGGGGCTTGCTTTGGGTGGATATGTTTGTCCCAAAATGGCATTGGACTCGGGAGCCGAATTCCGTTCCGCTTTTTCCCTTGCGCCACGCGTAACCTATGGTCTCAACCTCACTGAACATATAGAAGTCCATGCCGGCTTTAGCGCAGGTCCGTATCTTCATACCGAGCAGGTGTACTACACGGACGGCACAAAGGAATATGCCAGCCCCACTTCCATTAGTTTTGCCACAGGTGTTATCGTTGGATTCCGCTACTTCCTGTCCCAGAATTTCGCCCTGGCTGCTGAAGTGGATACTCAGGCCGGTCTGCCTACGCTTGGCCTTGGAGCAACATTCAAATTTTAGAGAACTCTCATGAAGCGTTTATCAGTCCTGACAGCAGCAATATTGTGCTCGTCATTATTCTTTTCCGCCAATGCGCAAACAGTCCGCTGGTACGACATCAAGTCCGGCATCCTGAAATCCGTCACAGATGACGGCCGCTCAAAACTGGAGACCACAGTCTGGTTCGACAATTACGGTGACAAACAGACCACAATCCAGGTAACCCACATGCCGGAAGATTACGGCGACTTCAAAATGTACATGATTTGCAAGGGCGATAAGATGTTCAGCATCAATGACTACGGCAAAGAGGCCAAAGAGAGCGGGAGACCTGGAATCAACTTTCTCGATATCACTGACGAAGCGGTAAGCAAATTCAAGCTCAAGGAGATTGGGGAAGAGACGGTGATGGGCAAAAAATGTAAAGTTTACACCCATCAGACCAAGCAACTGCTCAGCACGGTTACCATAACCTCATGGGTGTGGAAAGGCATTACGCTCAAGTCGTCAATGAAGAACGGACGGCGCGAAATTGTTACCGAGCCCGTGGAATTCAAAGAAAACGCCAAAATCGCGAATTCCGTTTTCGAAGTAGAATCCTACCTTAAATAACGCTATTTCCGGCGGTTATTGAAGGCTATACTCAAGCCGGAGGCAATACTTGTCATCCTGGGGCCGAAGTTGAAAGAATCGGCAGCCACGAACATATACACACCCGGGAAACGTATGTTGATTGCGGCGCCAAGGTTTCCTCCGTAATTATTCCAGGCTGCGGAAGCTGCCAAGCTGAGCCATTTCCATGGCGTAAAGGTAACGCCGAAACGACCTTCTCTGAAATACTGTTGGAAAGTACCCAGAAGTCCCAGGCTTAAACCATCATAAAAAGGCATGCGGTACTGTGCAGAAGCGTGAATGTTGTAATTTATCATCTTGCTCCTCGCATTTTTGGGCTGCATTTCCAGGGCGAAGATATCATCGAGAGATTCCACCATGCGTCCGTTGTAAGCCAGGTAGGTGTCAAAACCGTCTTTCCAGTTGATGAAGCCCAGATCCAGCACCGAAACCCCCAGTGCAAGCTCATCCAGCGGACAGTAAGTGATGCCGAGATCCACGGCGGCACCTATGCCGCTGAACCCTACTTTTCCAAATGAGGCGGTACTGAAGTCATACACTTCCCTCCCGTTCCAGTTCGATGTACCCAGGTCCAGTAAAGTGGTAGCGAAATACATCTCGGCGTCCATACTTGCAGCCAGATTACCATCCGGCTGTACGCCAATACGCAAGTCATTTATGTCAACCCCGGTACCAAAAGTGCCAAGCAACAGCTTCATTGCCACGCCCATCGTCAACTTATCGCCGAGTTTCTGTCCCAGGCCAAGGGCGACTTCCATATAATTGAATGAACGGAAGCCTGTGTTGGACACCCCGACCATTCCGCTGATGCGCTTCAGGTCCGGAGATAAGAGCACATCGGTGAGAAAATCGAAATCCGCCCGCATACTGTTCTCTGTACGCATGTTGACGGAGACATTGTAGCGGGTGCTCTCCCACTGGCGTCCGAATGTAAGGAGGTTGTACGAAGCGGAAGCCAGCATATAATTCCGGAAATCGAACTTGGTATTGGAGCCAAGCGCTTCCAGTCCTGCTATCATATCATCCCAACCCGAAAACAGAAGCGGTATGGCTTTTAGTTTGAGCCTGGGAGAATTGAAGCTGGCAAGGAAAGATGCAGAGGCTTCTCCGGTGCCTACACTGAAAAACGTATGAGGATTTTCATCGAAACGGGAACCAGGATTGAGCTTCCAAGAATACAAATCGTGGTCGAGGAAATAAGACGTCTTGGACTCTTGGGCAAATACAGCGCGAACTGCACACAATAGCAGCAGGCAGACGAATATCCGCTTCATAAGGTGCCGAAAACCTTATATCTCTTCACCCGAGACCACGATGGGAAGCGTAGAATTAGCACTTACGCCCTCGTCCACCGACAGGATTTCATAAACCACGTACTTCTGCATTCCTCTCCAGGGCAACATTCCGTTGTACTCTTTGTATTTAAGCTCAACCACCTTGCCGCTGCAACGCATCAGGGAATCGGCAACCGCTTTGTCGGTAACGGAAAAATTAAACTCGTTGGATTGAATGCCGGTACCTTTCTTGGCGCCGCGGAATCCTGTCTGTATGAGCCGGCCCTCGTAAGTCTTCCAAACCCAGCCCTTATAGACCAGCTGATTGAGCTCTCCGGCTTTCACGCCCTCTCCGAGGACAAACCAGAACTTGAAATAAAGGAATGCGGCCGCA
>JAFWPT010000259.1 GCA_017509375.1 Bacteroidales bacterium
TCTTCGGAAGCAAAAGCCTACGGGGAGAATGTGTCTGTTATCAAGATTGAGACAAAAAAAGAAGAAAATGGGCTGTTAGAGTCGCTGAAGAACCTTCCCGGCGTGAAAGTTGAGGCAGACGGGAGCATCACCGTAAATGGACAGCCGGTAAAGAAAATAACTATCAACGGACGTAGCTATTCCGTAAGTGCCGAATAATGAGAAAGATTATTTCTATCATATCCTTATGCCTGTGCCTGGGCTTATCCGCCCGGGCACAAGTGTTCATTATTAATGACAACGTGTTCCAGGAAAGGATGGGAACCGTAAAGACCACCGTACTGGACTCACTCACAAACGAGCCCGTGGGCTTTGCCTCCGTGTATGTGATACCCTCCAAGGACACGACCATCACAAACTTTACCCTTACTGATGCCAAAGGCGAGGCTAAACTGGAAGAAGTGCCCTACGGCAGCTATGTCTTCCATGTGGAGATGATGGGATACAAACCCTTCGTGAAGGAGCGTTATTTCCGGGAACGGGAAGTGGATATGGGAACCATCCGGCTGCAGCAGGATGAACTTTTTTTGCAGGCGGCTTCGGTCACCGATGTGGGCAACCCTATTGTGGTCAAAAAGGACACGGTGGAGTTCAACGCATCATCCTTCCGTGTAGGAGCGAATGCGATGCTCAAAGACCTGTTGCAGCGTATGCCGGGTATGGAAATCACCGAGGACGGAAAAGTGAAGTTCAACGGCGAGGAAATCGACAAACTCACCGTGGGAGGCCGAACTTTCTTCTTTAACGACCAATCTACCGCCTTGAACAATCTCCCGGCATCAGTAGTAGATAAGATCCGCGTTATTGACCGGGAAAGCGAGGCAACGCGTGCATCCGGCATCCAGGATGGATCTCGAGAGAAAGTGCTGGATGTGGCCTTGAAGAAGGAATATGAGAAAGGATGGTTCGGCAACGTGGGACTGAAGGGCGGCACAACGCTGGGAAAGAAAGACGGGGCCGATGTGCTGCGGGACAACCGGGGCCTGCTATGGAACGGGAATGCTTTGGTATCGGCCTATTCCGAGAAGGACCAGTTGACCGTCATTGCCAACGGGCAGAATATCAACGATTCCAATGTGGTCGTCGTAATGATGGATGACGATGGAGCGCAAACTTCCGCGAATCAAGGCCTTTCAACGGCAGCCCAATTGGCCGTGAACGCCAATACTTCCCGCATCAAGGATGTAGAAACTACGGTGAGTGTTAACTATAAGTATACGGATACGGATTCCGGAACCCGTGCAGACAGAACGACCTACCAGGATGACGGCAACTTGTCTTCCACCACTGAGAATAGCGGAAAATCATATGCCAGCGGGGTGACCACCAATCTGGAGTTTGAGAAAGAAAAAGGAAAGGTATGGTTCCATATCCGACCTGACTTCCGCTATAATAAATCGGACTCCTTTAACAATAGCTCCTCTGAGACTTTCCGGGAAGGCGGTTTTGTGAATAGTTCCGAAAATTCATCCCATAGTTTGTCTACCAACAAAAGCGCCAGTTTTGACTCAGATGTGACTTTTCGTGAGATTGGGGGTAAGAAGAACCGAAATCTTCGCTTGGGTTTTGAAACCAATTATAGTGACAACTCCGGAGAGAGCACAGAATCTACCCTTTTGACCACGACTGCTGGAAAAGATGCCCGCACAATGACGTACAACTCCACTGGATTGTCTTATGGTGTGGACGGAAGCATTCGCTATACGGAACCTATAGGCGAAAAGTGGACGCTTTCTGCCGAGGCGGAATACAGTTGGTCACGCCGGAATAATGTACGGGATGCGTTCGATACCGCGGGGAAAAATGATTACTTTTCCTCTGAAAGCCGGTCTAAGTATCTGGAACAGGAGTATGGCCTAACCGCACAGTATAAGTTTGGAGATAAAAGCTGGTTCACACTGGGAGGCCGCGCCATAGGTATTCTCAATGAAACATTCTCCAAGAGCTACGGAATTGAAGGAACTACTGGAAAGGACGAGTGGAACTGGTATTTCACGCCAACGCTACGTTTTCAGCACAACAAAGGAAATGACCGGTTTACAGTTTCGGCATCCGGGTATAGCCGCCGCCCGTCCAATACCAGGATGCTGCCGGTGCTTAATATCAGCAACCCCTCCCGCCTGAGCATGGGCAATGTGTACCTGAAACCGTATACATATACCTACTTTAGCGCTGACTGGGACCGGAACAACCGGGAAAAGTTCACTACCCTTATGGCTTACTTGTACGGACAGGTGAATTACAAGCCCATTGTCTCTGCGCTTTGGTATGATGCTGACGGCATTATGTATTCCGTCCCCGTGAATGCCATGAAACCGAGTCTGACATCCAGTCTGACGATTAATTATACTATGCCCCTGGATGCAAAGAAAGAATGGTCGCTGTCGCTTTTGGGTGTAGCAACGTATTCATACTCCATCAGCTATCAGGCAAGAACAACACTTCCCGCACTTGATAAGGATACGTTTGATTACTCGTTATTCATGGCCGATTTCTGGGGAAATGCCGACGGTGACCGCTTCTATGGTGGACAGAGCGGCTTTAGCGAGAGCAGTACACATTCCTTCAGCCCTTATGCAGGGTTTACGGTTAAGTATAATCCTGAACACTGGTCATTCAGCGCCGGGGCCAATACACAAGGCCGAATCGCCCGTTACTCACTGAACCCCAAGGCCAACCTGAATACACTGGACACCCGGTTTATCGTCAGGGGATCTTATACCACCAAGCACGAATTCGAGTTCAATTCTGACATTGCCTATGTGTTCTATAAGGGATATCAAGCCGGCTATGGCCAGCCGGAATGGCAGTGGAATGCAGAGATCTCGAAGAATATCGGTGCTTTCAATTTAAGCGTCAAGGTCCACGACATCCTAAACCAGACACGGAACCTTACACACACCGTTACGGCCAACTACGAGGAGGATACCTATCGGCTCATTATGGGCAGATACATTCTCTTTGGTGTGAAATGGAACTTTGGCAAGATGAATGCAGCTCATAGCGCAAGGGCACAGCAAGCAGCGTGGAATATGCTGTTCTGAGGTAGGCTTTCATAAGCAGTTAAACATAAACTACGGAAACTGCCGTCACGTTAGGGTGTCGGCAGTTTATTTGATTCGGTTTTAAAGACTACTTGCAGAGGGACTGGTAGAACCCTACCATCTGGGCCTGGAGGGCGGCGGCGTGGAAGGAACTGCGATGGCCGGCGTGAATGACTGGGAACACCGGATGCAGCTGAACTTCCTGCCGGCAAAGAAGTGGATGATTTCCCTGCATAACGAATTGTACCATAGCAGTGAGAAGGACTTCGGCGTGAATTGGTTCTGCGATGCGTCACTCA
>JAFWPT010000035.1 GCA_017509375.1 Bacteroidales bacterium
ATGCATAATTCTGCTCCAGGCCGCCGCCCAAGACAGAGTTCACGGTGCAGCCTTCCATAACGAGAGACTTGGCGCTGACGAGCTTAATGCCCAAGCCATAGGCCATACCGTTATTCAGGACAAGGTCGTTCAGGACAATGTCGGCGTAGCTGTTTTCGAAACGGAACGGGCCGTAGATGTTATCCTGAATAGCAATAGTACCGTTCTTGATGGTGACGGCAATAGCGTCGCTACCCGCAATCTTGATGGCGCGAGTGTTGGGGAATTGTGCGGTTCCTGCACTGGAGTCATAGCTGACTTTGAAACCGGCCAGGTCAATGACAAGGCTCTTGGCGAGGGTGAAACCCTTTGTCTCGGTGCTGTTGTCAATCATCTCAATTGTATCTTCGCTCTCAGCAGCATCAACAGCATCATAGAGAGAAGTATACTTTTTTTCCGTGGTCTTGTTCTGGGCCACATAAGCATTGATGTCACCGTCAATTTCGGCGTCCGGGGCGGGTTCTACGGTAGCGTCACCTTCGGTTTCAGTGTTCACTTCAACGCCAGTGTCTACCTTGTCGATAACGACGGAAGAAGGAACGGGCGTTTCGGTGGGATCTTCGGGAGTGGAAGAACCGGAGGCCGTCACTTCGCAGTCGTCGTTGGCAGTGAGGTTAATGGCACCGCCATTCTCGGCAGTGACAGTAGAACCAGCAGCGCCGGAATCGATGATGACGGTGGAGGATACGCTGCTGCCATCTTCGGCAACGGAGGTGCCGTCGGCCGTCACAGTGCAGGGCACGGAGGCTTGTACGTAGATGACGCCGCCGTTCTGGGCCGTGGCGGTGGAGTTGTCGGCGCCTTCCTTGACATACACTGCTATTTTCTTTTCTGTTGCCACTACGTCAATGTGGTCCTTGGGCTGCTCGACAACAACATCAGACTTGGCATTCAGCTCAATCTTCTTAATTGCCGCTTCCTTGGCTACGAATACCTGTACGGGATTCTCCCCGTCTGCCGTAGCACCGGATGGTACATCTACCGTGGCAACCGTACCGGCAATAAGTGCATTGCCCTTGAGGATATTTACCGTATTTACAGTGGCTCCCTCCTGAATTTCCAAGGTGCTGTCACTGGTGTGGAGAGAAGTGGTGTTGATGACAGAGCCTCCAAGGATGGTCACGTGGGTGGAGGTGATATCTCCGCTCAGCGCCGAGAGAGAAGGAGCATAAATCTCTACAATGGCAGGCTTGTTTGTGGCACCAGCGGGATAAGCCAGGGTCAAAGTTTCGCCGTAAGAGGCCGTAATCCGGATTTGGACACGTCCTGCATAATCGGGAAGAACGATGGAGCCGGGAGTTCCTTCGATAGCGGTTAGTGTCACCACCTCGGGATTCACATCGCCATTGTCCGCATTGTCAGTGAAGGTAGCAAAGTAAGCATTCAAATCGGCCACGCTGGCAAAACTGGGGCCGATGAGCTTGTTGCTGTCCGAAGTATAGAATCCCGGAACGGTGTTCACCGTGAAGTTAAAGTCGTTGGTGAAGATGTCGCCCAGGATATTGGTGCGGTAGTTGCGTTTCAGCGGAACATTGGCAACTTCACGGGTGATGGGATACTCCTGCGTATTTGCCGCATTCGCGCTTTTGGCTGTCACATTCAGCGTGGCGGTTACATTGGCCTGGTTCTCTTTGGCGACAAGGGCATACACCATGGCGACGCGGTCATAGCCATCCACAAACTTAGGACTTTCCGCAGGAACACGGACCGATTGCGCAAACGTGACTGCCCCGGCCTCTCCGGAAATCTCTTCCGTAAGAACGTCCATCTCGGAATAGATGCCTGTGAGCGTTACGCCCGTCAACATTGTCTCCGTATTGATGGAATACCCTGCCTCCGTAAGGTCAGATGCACCGAAGTTCACCTGCGCCAGCGGACGTTGCATCGTCTCGGGCTTGGAGAACGACTCCTCCACCTTGAACTTGTCCTGCACAAAGAAGAAGTCTGCGTTGTCGTTATTGGCGGACAGTTTGCTGTAGTCGATAGCAAGCTTACCTGTCGCAGGAGTAAAAGTACTGAAGCCATTGTCGGAAGCACTCTTGGCAATGAACACAAACTGATAAGTCAGGTCCTTGATGACCTTCATGCTCACCGTCCAAGTGAGGCCGTCACGGCTTTTGTCCGCACTCTCGGAAAGGGCCTGAAGGTAGTTTTTCTGCTCATCGTACACCGCAACAATCAGTTCGGCGGCTTTTGTGCCATCGCCGATGTCAGCCTTCGTGGCCACGCCCTCCGGGGCGGCGACGGTAAAGGTGGCGGTCACCCGGTCCCCGGAAAGGGTGGGCGATTCCGCTTCCTTGTTACAGGAAGCAATCATTGCCAGGGCTCCCAGCCCGGCCAATGTGTAGAGAAGTTTACGCATAAATTTTTTGTCTTTTGTGGGAGGAGTCTCCCCCACCCATTGGTTAATAAATGTTTATCAATTACTTATTCTGTCAATCTCCGTTTTCGCACCTTACGGAAGCAACCGCACACGACACGAAAAAAGTGGCAATCTTTCTGACTGCTTACCGCTTTGAGTAACGACTGCCTTTTCCAACCCTTCTCTATATATCTCCCATTATATTCGTCTTGTAATTGGGCTTTAATGGCACACTGGCCACCTCCGCCTTTATATCATCATTCACCTTCACGGTTACATCCACCGTAGCGCCGCCCTTCCCTACCGGCACATAGCCGTAAGCCAGCGGATAATACGCAGCACCGCCCGACACAAACGACGGCCCGCCCGAAGACATCCCGGATAGCGTCACCGTCTGCTCTCCGCTCGCCTCCCCCGTGACCACATCATACTGCACAGGCACCTTCGACACGGAAAGGGTCACCGGAGTTCCAGCAGCCACCGCAGCAAAAGAAGCCACATTCACCTGCGCCCCTATCCGGGTAAGCGTAATGCTTTGGCTGGGTTCATAGGACGTGATGGACTTGACCCCGGCAAACGCATCCGCAGCATCGGAATTCATTGCAGGGGAGGAACGCAGCGGCACTGTACGCAGGAC
>JAFWPT010000260.1 GCA_017509375.1 Bacteroidales bacterium
CGCTTTTGTCACTGAGGAAAGCGCATTTTTCGTTGATTTAGTTTCGGAGTTTATCATAGCCTGATAGTATTCAATGGCTTTTTCAATGCTGTTGAAGCCCGTAGGAATCCACTTAAGCGGATAGTAATAAGCTTTTTTCGATGCATCCACTTTTTCCGAAGCCAACTGTATAGCACTGTTCAACTCAGCCGTAAAGCGCTGGACACGCTCACGGTTTACACCAAGGTAGGTATACTTCTTGTTAAGATAAGAATACGAGTTCTTGTCGTAGCCATTGCCCGTTTCAAACGGGTCAATCTGTGTTGCAATCACCTGGCCAAGGCTGTTTACTTTTATGGTGTAATCAACATTGCCATATTCATCCACATAGTAGTAATCTTTACCCGACTTATAGGTATCCACACGCACGACGGCATCCACAGGCACCCAGTTGCCGTTAACATTCTTCTCGAAACGAGCCATGAATTTGTATTTCGAAGTATTAAAAATGTCATCTCCAGCCTTAGTACGATCAACTTTCATATGAATTTGAGGATTCTCCATCTCATTCCTATAGAAACGTCTTCCACCTGCTTTCTGGGGGAGCGTCATGGCAATCTGGTCGCCTTCCATCAGGTTATTGGGAAGAGAACCTGTGCGGAAGTAACGCACAATCGGATCTTCCCACGGATAGGGCTTCTCCACCGTGTCGTTTCCTTTCTTCATGTAAGGATTCTCCTCTTTACCATTACGTATTTCCTTGCAGTAACCCTTTTGCGTCACACGATAATAGCGATTGGGATCCAACATGCCACCTTCGATGACATAGGTGAAGGCCTCCTGATCAGAAGATTTATAGGTGAAACTGCTCAATCGATAGTCTCTTGACATTGAATTGTCAGCCCATGACTCAAACGTACCCGTTGGCTGCAGGTAGAATTTATAGGAACGCATTGCATTGTTAGCATACATGGCCGGATCGCCATCTTTGCCCGCCATACGGTTGGCTGTATTTTCATCCATGAGGTCAAGACGGGTACCAATCTTCATATTGGTGGTAAATCCAGCTGTAGCGAAGCACGAGATAGGCTCATCACTCCAACCCGCCGCTTGCTTTTCGTTGGTACCAGTAAGCTCCGTTCCTGGAGTCATATCCTCGAAAATCTTGATATCGTCGAGCGGGTTGCCAGCATCGGGGAAGCAAACATCGCCCAGTTCAAAGGTAAGTGAGCCGTTGAACTTGATGAGGCCGCCGAACAGTTTGCAGGTGGCCCTGACTTTACCATAGAGCCATGACGGGTTGGGGAAGCCGCCCTTCAGCAGAGCACCGACACCGACGCTGATCAGCGACCAGTCACCCTTATAGATCCAGAGGTCGATGATAAGTCCCATCTCGCCCTTGGCCATGGCATAGACCTGCCCCTGACCATAGAATCCTCCCTTACCACCGGCGGGTTTACCGTTGCACTGTCTGTCCTCAAGCTGACCGAGCACGACATCGAAGCCTGCCAGCAGCGTAGCTTCAGCGTAGCAGACAACAGCTCGCACGCCCCACTCGCCGCCCACTTGGGCACCGAACATAACGCCGGACTTCATACCTTTGCTCTCAAACTTCTTCTTTTGGAAATCCTGCTGATTTTTCACGTCGTTCGTTTTGTCATTTTTGGAATCGGTTAGATGGCTGTCCTGCTTCTTGCCATTCAAGAATTCCTCTATCTCTTCTGGAATGGGAGGAAGCTTTCCGCCACCAGGCAGTTCATTGCCGATGCAGAGGTAGGCATTCGCCCACTGCTTACACCATGCGGCGACCTTGCCCGTCTTGCTGCCCACCTGGAAGTCAATGAAGGTGATGGAGCAACGGTCCTTCATCATGCTGGTGGGAGAGCCGTCGCCGGGCTGGCCCACGTAGAGGTGCCACTTAGACTTGAACTTCGGGTCGGTGTTATCGTCGGGTTTCATGGTCACCTTAAAGTCAAGTGAGATGTTCACGCCGCACGAAATCTTCGGTTTCGAGTCCTTGGCATCCTTACTTTTCTGATTGCCCTGGTCGCCCATCTCCTGAAGGTCGCCGAGGGCCTCTGGCATCACGAAATCCTGACCCGTGAACTCTTTGTACAACTTGTCCATGTCGCCGCCGGCATCAGCAGTTATGTTAATCTGGAAGTATTTGCCACCCTCCTTCTCTGGCATGTTCTGATAAACGATGCAGCATTTTCCGTTGATCATGCCGTCATCGGACTGTGGAGACACGCATAGGGCATGAATATCGCCTGTCATGCGGAAGGTGGAGAGTTTGTTACGTACGGCGTCATAGAGCACCGTCATGCGCACCTTGGCGTTGATGCCGCGGTCACTACCAACGGTGGAGATGCCCAAGCCGAACATGCCGCCGTGGACGCCATATTTGACCGAGGTCTTCCACTTTGTTACGTCGCCCGCGTTGGCCTCCACTGTCTTCATGTCGAGCGCGGTATGGAAGAAGAAGCCGCCCGAGATGTCGTTGAGCTGTACGGGACCGATGGGGATGCCGGTAGCACCGCCGACACCGGCCAGGAAGTAGGCCGACGAGAACTTGCCGTGGTCGTTATCGCTGGCATTGAAGAAACCACCAGCCGCCTGCAGCTTGAAGAGGCCGCCCGGGAGGTTGAACTCCAGCGTACCGCCATAGCCCTTGACCTTGGTGCCGTTCTCGTCCTTATCGACGAACTCGAGCATGCCGGCCACCTTACAGCCGCCGAACTCGGTGCTCAGGCCAATCTTGTCGAGTGTTGTCTTGTCGTAGTCGATGTCCATCTTGTCCAGATCGACTTTGGCCCATACGGTGACACCCGCCGTGGCGGAGAATACATCACCCACAAGGCCTATCGTACCTACGATGTTGACGCCGACCAGGTCGTCCTTCTTGTCCACGCCGAAGTTATCCAGCGAGAACTTGAACGGGCCCAGGGTCTTTTCGGCCGAGGCCAAGCCCCAAGTACCCAGATCGAACCAGCAGTTCGGCCCTTCGCAGATGGGCTCGAAGGTGTGGGAGAACTTCATGGCCTGTGCATCGGACTTGTTGTTCGAATCCTTGGGCTTTTCGAAGTTGGCCACACGCATACCGGTGAAGGCTACGCCCGAGATATCGAGGGAGAGTTTCTCTGTTACCTCCTCCGTGCCGGCTATGGTGATGTGACCGGCCATCTCCAGCTCGACCTTCGTCTTCTTGTCGTCATCGGTTTCGGTATCGATGTACTGCACATCCAAATGGGTGTATTTCTCATCCAACTTCACCTTAGCCAGGAAGAAGTCGAATTCCGGGTCGCCTTCTGGCTGCATGTGGAAGAGGATGCGCAGGTTACTGCCACCCGCACCCTTGTCAATCTTATCGAACGAAGTGGAGTAGTTCCACTTGCCGCCGATGAGCGGGGCTTTCACCATACCGGTGAAGTAGGTGCAACCAAAGTCACCCTGTATGACGGAGACACCCACCTCGTGGAGCGATATGCCCCAACCGCCGAGCTTACCCGTCTCGATGCCGATGAGGTCGCCGCCATTGGTGCCCGCTGCTGAGATGGTGAGCGAGACTCCGCTGTCGTCCCACAAGAATTGCTTCATGGCCACCTCGATGCGGTTGTTGCCGTCGCCCTGCTTGAAGATGGGGGGCAGCCAGACACCAATCTTATCAAGGTAAAGACCCTGCCACTTGACATTCTCTTTATCAGAGGTGATGCCAAGCTGGGTCTTATCGTAGGTCTTGGGGGTGAGGTTCTTATCGATGCCGCCCTGCGGTATGATGGGTTCGGGGAACTTGAAGCCCTTACCGTTGTCCGTCATCGAGTGATC
>JAFWPT010000261.1 GCA_017509375.1 Bacteroidales bacterium
AGGTGAGCAATAAGGTCAAACTTGGGGCGGACTGGAACTACGACCACAACCTCGGCATCGGGGTGTATTCGGAAGATTTTCCCAAGGCGCCTTCGTTCAGGGAGTACCGCTACTGTGACAACCCGTCCATGAACAACATAGGTATCTACCTGGAAGACAACTTGATGATTCCTGCAGGTCGGGGCCGCGTCAATCTTATAGCAGGTGTGCGGGAAGACATCACCTCCGTGGCCGGTTCCGCATACGGCGTGACTTCGAGCCTCTCTCCCCGCTTCAATGCAAAATACACCGTGCTCGACCCCAAGTACGGGCGCGACAAGTTCATGCGGGAACTCGCCTTCAGGGCAAGCTGGGGAGTGGCGGTGAAGCAGCCGTCCTTCTCCATACTATATCCGGTACCGAGCTACCTGGACGTCAGTACCTTCACATCCACGGCGTCCGCAGACAACACCGTCTATCGTGCCTATTATGTCCGTCCCCATACTATCCAGTACAATCCGGACCTCCGCTGGCAGAAGAACCATCAGGCGGAATTCGGCGTGGACACCGATCTGGCAGGCAACAAGATTTCGCTGGTCGCATATTACACAAAGTCTCTGGATACCTACAAGCACGTAACTGATTATGAGCGCCTTAGCTATGCATACACTGCGGTGTCCGACGTGCAAGGACTCCCGATTCCCGCTTCCGACAGAATCTATACCCTTGATCCCTCCACAGGCCTCGTAACCGTATCGGACCGCAGCGGGAAGCTGCCCTCAATGGAAGCGGCCCACTCTGTACGCAACCAGTTCCTGAGCACCGTTTCAGAGGCCAACCAGAACAGCCCGCTGGACCGTTTCGGCCTTGAATGGGTGGTGGTTTTCAAAGAGATACGTCCAATCTGCACTACCATAAGGCTGGATGGTAATTTCTATGCCTACCGGAGCATCAATACCGATATGGAAGCCTATTGCCCCTCTACGATCGTTGGCTCGGACAACCAGCCTTTCAAATATGTAGGCTACTATTTCGGAGGCAACGTTATCGCCAACGGCAAGGAAAGCAGGAGCATAAAGAACAACATCACTTTCACCACCCACATCCCTAAGGTGAGGATGATTATTACCATGAAACTGGAAGCCAGCCTGTTGAATTATTCCCGTTTCCTGAGCGAAAGGCCGGGAGGGAAGCGCTCCTACAGGATTCTTGACCCGAAAGATGTGCTGTCGTTCGACCAAAACGCTTCCATCTATGCCGACGAAGGCTATACCGTGTCCTTCCCCGACTATTACACTTCCTTCGACAATCCGGAGCCGGTTCCGTTCCTGGAAAAATTCAGATGGGCCAAAGCCAACGATCCCGACCTTTATATGGATCTCTCCAAGCTGGTGTTCAAGTCCAACTACCTTTACTATTTTAACAAAGATTACATATCTCCTTACTTCAGCGCCAATTTCAGCGTGACTAAAGAAATCGGAGACATCGCTTCCGTGTCGTTCTATGCGAACAACTTTTTCAACAATATGGGGCAGGTTTTCAGCACGAGGACCAATACCTACAATTCTGTTTACAGATACATTCCGCGTCTTTACTACGGACTCACAGTGAGACTAAAATTCTGATTTAGTGTACATTATGAGAAGGTTTCTATATTTGTTTGCCGCCGCTCTGGCAACAGCCATGACTGCAGGATGCGAGTTCAAGATAGTGACAGTCGATATCACTGTCCAACTCTTTTCAGAGAATGCCGCCCTCGCGGTTGAGAATATCCCTGTGACCCTGGCGGACGCCGGCGGTGTCATTACCTTCACAGCTGAAACTGATGCATCAGGAGCGGCCAGGTTCACCGTGGCCCCGGGCAGCTACATGGCTTCGGCTACCAACAAGGTTTGGGAAAACGGCAATTATATAGTTTACAACGGATCCAATCCTACAATACTTGTGGAGGAGGGGATATCCGGTAATTTCACTTTGCCGCTTTCCAAGGTCGTTGCTAAACCGCTTATTATCAAAGAGCTTTATAGTGGAGGCTGCCCCAAGGATGACGGCTCCGGTTCTTACTCTAACGATGCATATTTCATAGTTTACAACAACTCCCCGGTGGAAGTAGATGCATCCGACCTCGTGATAGGTGCCCTTAATCCCTACAACGGCCACTCAAGCAACAAATTCTACGGCCCCGACAACAAGCTTATCTACGAATCCGACGATTGGGTGCCGGCCGGTGGCTCCATGTGGTATTTTACCCATCCTGTGAGTTTCCCGGCTTATTCCCAGATTGTGGTGGCCGTGTTCGGTGCTATCGACCACACCCTCACGGTAAAGGCTTCGGTCAACCTGGCCGACCCCGGCTATTATTGGATGTCGAACAGCGAGATTCCTGCCTACACTAATAAGAAGTACGTAGTGTCGGACCTGATACCTGCCAGCCACTATCTTTCCGGATACCAAATCAACAAGGCAAATGCCTGGACCCTATCCATCAATTCGCCGGCGTTTTTCATCGGAATGATGCCGAAGGATCAGCTTGAGTTGCTTTGCAAAAACTCTGAGGGTTTCGACCTCACAGGGGGGACCACTGATGTGGGCTGGTCCGTCAAGTTCCCCAAGGACAACATCATCAATGCCATCGAGGTTTTCAGTTCGGACAAAGTCGAGTCCAGTATGCTGCGTTTCTCCTCCGATGTCAGTACCGGTTATGTAGTCTTCACCAACCAGTTGGGTTACACCCTCTACAGGAACGTCGATAAGGAAACCACCGAGGCCCTCCCTGAGAACGCAGGCAAACTTGTTTACGATTATGCCGGAGGCACCCAGGATTTGAACGGCTCCACCGATCCTTCCGGAATCGATGCCGAGGCGTCAATCGCCGCCGGCGCCCACATTGTTTATCTCCAGACCAACGACTCCAGGAAAGACTTCCACCAGAGGAAGCTGGCTTCCCTGAAGAAATAATCCGAATGATGAGATTCCGTGCAATATTGACATACTTTTGCCTTCTGGCCCTGCCACTTGCTGCAGGCGGTCAGGAGGCGGGGGAGTGCCGTGACTTCCGCTTCGCAGCGGACACCAATCCTTTCCTTTCCCTGTCCAACCCGGCTGCCGTTTCAGCCTTCGACGGCCATATATCCATGGCAGGATTGGATTTCCGTAAGGATAACGGAGGCTTGATATCGCTTACTGAGTCTGCCGACAGCTACAAGGCCGGCGCATACACTGAGTCGTATTTCTGCATCTCGGAAAGGATTTCATTCCACGGTGGACTTTCATGGTCGTATTTCAGCGGCAAGTGGATGGGCGCCCAGGTGCTGATGGACCCGCTTTTCAACCCTGTCAATTTCCTTGAAAGCGACGAGGCGAATACCGGGACAAGGAACAGGGAAGATTATTCCCTGCTCGGGGCCATGTCCTTTAAGCTCAACGACAAATGGGCCCTCGGCTGCGAAATAGATTATTCCTCCGCCGACCAGACCAAGGTTAAGGATCCGCGTTTTCCCAACGTTTGGATGGATATGAACCTTAAGGCCGGCGCCAGTTTCAGGCCGGACCAAAGCACTTTGCTTGGAGCTGCGCTTATCTACCGGAGCACCATGGAGCAGATTCGAGGAGGGATATACGGCACCACGGACAAGCAATACTTCATTATGGCCGACAAAGGAAGCTTCCTGGGTACCGTCGCCGGCTTGTCCGGGGATATGGATTATGTGCCGATGACAGAATTCCGTCCGATGAAGAACGATTTCTTCGGCCTCTCCCTGCAGGCGCTGACAGGAGCCTGGACCAATGAGGCAGAAGTCCTGTACAGGATGGGATACTATGGCAAAAAGGCGTCCGATTCCGCAACTTATTTTGAATTCTCCGGCATTCGCGCAGGCTACAGCTGCCGTTTCCAGACCCGCTCCGGAGCTGATATCTATAAAGCTTCCCTGAAGCTGGATTATGAACTTCTGGGCAACTACGAGAATTTGTTCAGCTACGTCCAGGTTACAGGCCAGAACACCACGATCAACTATTACGGACAGAACCATATTTCCGACCGCCACCTGTGTAGTGCCGCCCTTTCCTTCGTGTGGCATAAAGGCGTGGACGGCTATCTTCCCGAGTTAAGCGTAGGGGCTTCCGTGAGCGGCCAGGGCCGTTTCCAGACCACCGTACTGTATCCGTTCTACCGTAAGTCCAACTGTGTCGGAATGGCCGCAGAGGCCTTTGCCGACCGGAACATACGCAAAGGCGCTTCCGTCTTTTCGCTTGGCGGCAGGCTGGATTTCCGCTACGGATTGGGCAATCCCAAGGAAGACGGTGTTTATGACCTGCCTTACGGCACCATTTCCGGCACCACCCTGCGGAGTTTCGACAATTATCTGTTCCGCCAGTTTGAGTACGATACCGCTCCTGCCGCCGGCGCCGGGCTTTCGTTCGCCTACACCCGTATCATTTCAGGTAAGGCCGCAGCCTGCGTTAAGGTGTCAGATTCTTTCTCGATGCTGATTAACGAGCCGCAATATCTGTCCGGCCGTTTCCGCAACGTGGCTTCCGTCACCCTCGGCTTGTCGTTCTAAGATCCGGGAATATAATTATTTAGCCCATTCCCAGGAGAAGAGTATGGATTCTACCTGGCGAAGATACTGGCGTTTGTCGTATTTTGGGGCATAGACGAATGCCTCGGCTACTATGATGCTGTCGCCGGAGGGGGAGTAGAAGGAATGGGATACGAACGGCCCCCCCATATAATCGTTTTCCACTTCCCACAAGCCCCGCACCTGTGCGAAATCGCGCCCGCGATAACGTAGGAATTCAATCTGCGGAGGCATATACTCACCGGTAGTCATCCAGGTGTTCTCGAACATGCCCGGCACATTGGCTTTCAGCATTTCGTTCCGTCTGGCTATGATTTTTTCCAGGCTCAATTCGTCAGCGGCTCCGGTGGCGGGACATTTGTAAATCAGTATGCCTTGAATGGTGTATTGCTTCTCATCTGCAATCCAGCCGAAGTTTTCCGTGAGTTTCTTTAGCCTGTAGCCCATAGGAAAATGGGGAGAACCACCGAAAACTTCCGTCACTTTAGGCGCTATCTCCCGCTCTTCGTAACGTATGGAGTTGCGTATGACCCTGTCCCTTTCCGCCTGCTCTATAAAACTCACTATTGTTTTGCCTTTTTCGCTGATAAGCCTGGCGGCCTCATCTGCATTGGGGGCGTTGACCTGCACCAGACACTGGGGAGAGGCCCATACGTCGTGCCGGAACGCCACTGAGGCGCTGTCCAGCTGGGAGTTGAGGGCGAAATACACAATGTTGCGATGTACCTTGAAGAGGTCCCCGAAGCCTCCGGGAGCCACGTTCACCAGGGAATACAAAGGCTCTTTCTGCGCTAGGTACGGGCAGTCGCAGGCCAGTAGTTCACGCACTTTGCCTCCCAGGTTGCCCTCCCAGTCGGTTTTTTCGATTACCACGATAATTTCGCCTGCCTTGCCGCTGACATTTGGGAGCAGGACCTTTGTGTTCTTACAAGACGCAAGTGTCAGAACGGCCGCGCATATCAGGAGTATCTTTTTCATATTTAATATATTTAATGTATTAATCGTCCAATGTCGTTCCCGAACGCCAGGATCATCAGGGCAAACAGCAATACCATTCCTATAATCTGCATCACTGTCAGGAAGCGGTCGCTGGGCTTGCGCCCGGTAATCATTTCATATAAGGTAAACAGTATGTGCCCTCCGTCAAGGGCCGGAATGGGCAGCAGGTTCATGATCCCAAGCATCACCGAAAGCAGGGCAAGGATACTCAGGAACCGGTACCAGTCCCAGGCATCGGGGAACACCTGTCCTATGGCAATGAAGCTGCCTACCGACTTGTATGCTCCGGTGGAGGGCCTCACCAGCAGCCCGAGGTCTTTGATATAGCCGCTGATACTCTCGGAGGTGAGCCTCAAGCCTGCCGGGATGGCTTCCAGGAAGCTGTATTGCCGGCGTTCGATGGCAGGCATCTCAAGATATACCCCTATCTGCCCCAGGGAATCAACCGTTACCGGAAGTGCCAGGGTGTCCGCGCCCCTGAGCACACTGGCTTCGACAGTACGCCCCTTGCGGGCGGCGAGCACTCCCCGGGCGTCCTGGATGAAGGATACGCCTTGCCCGTCAAATGCCAGGATACGGTCGCCCCTTTGCAGCGCACAGGCACCGTTGGGCCCGTCAGCCCGCATGGAATCGATTACGAACGGCACCGCCAGGTCGAACATTCCGGGACTGTTCAAGGCATCAGCCATAAAAGCATGGTCGATGTAGAGGTTCAAGGTGTCGGAGTCCCGCAGGATGCGGGCGTTGCTCACATTGCGGCGTACCAGGTCGGCCTGCAGCATCCCGAAGTTCTCCGGCTCGTAGCCGTCGAAATCTATGATATGGTCTCCCAGACGGAAGCCCATCTGCCGGGCCAGCTCGTTGGGGGCTACCCTGGCGTCACGGTTGCTGATGTAGGCTTCGCCCCAGATACCTGCTATCAAGCAGTACAGAAAAACG
This sequence comes from Bacteroidales bacterium, assembly GCA_017509375.1. Next base: position 6,498 of record JAFWPT010000261.1, read on the forward strand.
GCCAGTAGAAAATTGTTGAGCACGCCTCCCGCCATGACCAGCAGTCTCTGCCATGCAGGCTTGGACCGGAACTCCCATGGCTGGGCCTCTTTCTTCAGCTGCTCCAGGTCCATGGACTCGTCAATCATGCCGGAGATCTTGCAGTATCCACCGAACGGAATCCAGCCGATGCCGAATTCGGTCTCGCCCCAATGCCATTTGACCAAGGCCTTTCCGAAAAAGAGGTAGAAACGTTCTACCCGTATTCCGAATATGCGGGCCCACATGAAATGGCCGAACTCGTGCACAATAATCAGCAGCGAGAGGGCGAGAATTACTTGCAATGTCTTAATTAATGCAACCATCGGCAATCTTTGCAACTTCAGCGTTGGTCTCGAAAATATCTTCGAGCGAGGGGTCCGCTGCAAAATTCAGGCCTGCCAGACACTTTTGGTTGATTCGGGAAATGTCGTAAAAGCCTATGCGGCCCTTAAGATAAGCCGCAACAGCTACCTCGTTCGCAGCGTTGAGAGCGCAGGGGGCGTTACCGCCGCGTTCAATAGCCTCATACGCCAGTCGCAGGTTGGGGAAGCGGGAAATGTCGGGAGCCTCGAAATGCAGCGCGCCGAGCTCGGCGAAATCCAGCTTCTTGTTTCCCACGGTGATGCGTCCGGGGAAAGCCAGGGCGAAACTTATGGGCTCGCGCATGTCGGGGCAACCGAGCTGGGCAAGGATGGCGCCGTCCTCGAATTCTACCATGGAATGTATGATGGATTCGGGATGCACTACCACTTTGATATCGGAGGCCGGTACGTCAAACAGCCAGCGGGCTTCTATTACCTCGAAGCCCTTGTTCATCATAGTTGCCGAATCGATGGTTACTTTGGCACCCATGTCCCAGTTGGGATGCTTCAGGGCGTCGGCCGCCGTGGCCCCTGCTATACGCTGCCGCTCCCAGGTGCGGAACGGCCCGCCGGAAGCAGTGAGGTGAATTTTTTCTACGGCGTTCCCGTTTGCTCCCAGCAGGCACTGGAAGATGGCGGAATGTTCCGAATCCACCGGAAGTATTACGGCATTATGCTCCCGCATCACCCTGGTGACCAGGCTGCCGGCCGCCACCAGCGTCTCTTTGTTGGCAAGGGCGACTATCTTTCCTGCTTCGAGCGCAGCCAGGGTGGGCCTCAGACCGCTGAAGCCTACCATCGCGCCCACAACGATATCTACGTTGTCGGAACGTACCAGCGAGCACAGGCTGTCAACCCCGGTCCAGACCTTCGAGTCGCTGTCTCTCAGGGAATCAGAAAGTTCCCGGTACCGGGCCTCGTTGCAGATGACTACATTGTTCACGTCGAACTCTTTAGCCTGGGCGGCAAGCAGGGCGGCGTTGTTGCCGGCTGAAATCATTTCAACCTCGAAGAGGTCGCGGTGCTGACGCACCACATCAAGGGTCTGGGTCCCTATGGAGCCGGTGGACCCGAGTATTGCTATCCTTCTTTTCATCGGTCGAGCGAGTCAGCTGCTTCTTTGGCCTGAAGCAGGCTGTCAAGATTGAGGGTTTTGTCCCCCGAGAGTACTCGGGAGAGGTTTTCGGAATAAAGTTTCCACCGGGTGATAGCGCTTTCCAGCGAATCTATCTTGATGGCGTTCTTTACCGCTTCTTTCCGGAAGTGGGCGTTCGGATATCCGGGGATGGTGGTGCGCAGCGGGGTGAAGGAAATCAGGCAGTATAATCCGCCAAGGATGACGACGAACGCTGTAATAATCCTGATTATGATGCCCAGGCGGGTGAAACGGTAGGTGCGTATGCCGCGACCGGTGTTCTCTTCCTCCACGCTCAGCCGGTATGCTTTGTTCCAATTGTTTTTCCCCATAATAATTGCTACTTTTGCAGGTATGGACAGAATCATCGGCATCGATTACGGCAGGGCGCGCGTCGGAGTGGCGCAGAGCGACCCGCTGGGAATATTCGCGTCCCCGCTGGAAACTGTCCCTGCTACAAAGATAATAGAATATCTTCAAAAGTATGCGCTTACCGAGCCGATTGTGAAGTTCGTGGTAGGTTATCCGCTCAACCTGGACGGCAGTCACGCAGAGGCCGCCGCGGATGTGGACCGGTTCCTGGCCAGCTTGCGCAAAGCCTTCCCGGATACGGATGTTGCCCTTGAAGATGAACGATTTACTTCTGTCCTTGCGCATCGTGCGATGATAGAAGGAGGAATGAAGAAAAAAGACAGGCGGGATAAAATGTCCGTCGATAAAATCAGTGCCGCACTTATATTGCAGGCATATTTGGACAAAAAGAGATGATACAGCCGATTTATCTTTACGGCTCCGAAGTGCTCCGCGAGCGCGCAGCCGAAGCCGACTTGAGCAAGAAAGAAGAGTTAGCTCAACTGGTAACAGACCTGAAAGATACCCTGAAGCGTTCCGAGGGCTGCGGTCTTGCCGCGCCACAGATAGGAGTAAGCCTGAGAGTGGTTATTGTGGACGGGGACGAGATGGCGGAAGTCTATCCTTACCTGAAGGGCTTCAAGCGCACCCTCATCAATCCGGTAATAATCGAGGAAAGCGGGGAGATGTGCGAGTATGAGGAAGGCTGTCTCAGCGTCCCTGGAGTTTATTGCAATGTGCGCCGTCCGGTTAAGATGAAAGTCCGTTATTACGACGAAGACCTGGTGGAGCGCACGGAGGAATTCGATAAATTCGGCTGCCGCATGATACAGCACGAACTTTCCCATCTGGACGGAGTTTTGTTCACCGACCTGGTGGCTCCGATACGCCGGAAAATGATAGCCAAGAAGCTGGTTAACATTTCCCACGGCAAGGTGGCGACGCGGTATAACGCCAAAATAAAATAATCTTCCACATATAATAGGTGTTTTTCCGGTCTTGGTTGTATATAATAAGTACAACCAATTTTTCGATATGACACGACACTATTATCAACCTGAAATTGCCTTGATCGAGGCAGAATCATTATCCCCGCTTGCGGAGAGTCCTGCAGACCTCGGTTCTACTACCGAAGGCTTCGACAAAGATTTTGAAACGCTTGTATGGTAAGGAGGTAGATTTATGAAAAAGTACAGATTATTGCCCCTTGCTGCAGCAGTTCTGTTTTCGGTAATTGCTTGCGAAAGAGAACAGGCTGAAATACAAATCATTCCTTCCGATGACCAGGCAAAGGTCTATGCGTCTTTCAGCGCCTCCGGAGAGGATACCAAGACCATTCTCGATTTCAGCGACGAGACCTCCAATGTAAAATGGGAAGATACGGACTGCGTTGCCGTATTCGACGGTACTGCCAAGAATGAGTTTACTGTCAAGGCCGGCACCAATACCGGTGCCGAGGCGGTTTTCGAGGGTATGGTGACCGACGGCGCTACTATGCTTTATGCGGTGTACCCCTCATCTGCAGCAGAGTCACTCAATTCCGGAGTACTCCGCCTGACGGTTCCTGCCGAGCAGCATATAGCCTCCGGCGCCTGCGCAGATTATTCGGCCCTGGTTTCAGTAGGCTCCGCCGAGCGAAACCAGCCCGTGACCTTCAAGCAGGTATGCGGTTTGATGAAAATCACCATCGCTTCTGCCGATGTGCAGGAGATAAGACTCGTCGGCAAGAACCTGGCCGGCAAGGCTGACGTGGCTGCAAGCGGCGAACTTCAATCCGTGGCTGACCCTTCAGATGAAATAGTGCTTACCCACGAGGAAGGTCTCTTCCCCATAGGTACATTTTATGCTGCCGTGCTCCCGGGTACAAGTCCCGCCGGATCTTTCAGCATCAAATTGGTCAAAATTGGCCGTACTGGCGTCAAGACCGCAGCTTCCGCCGTTACTTTCCAGCGCCGCAAGGGTATTGATGCCGGCCCGCTCAACGACCTCAAATACAGCATCGAGATTCACAACATGGCCGAGCTGTTCAGCTGGAATGCAACCCGCGGTACAGATGAAATCAATGATGTCGTAATTGCAGCTGACATAGATATGGAGATGGAACCCTGGGTACCCAAGGACTTCAAGGGCACGTTCGACGGACGCGGACACAAACTCTACAACCTGAATGTCCAGCGCAGCTCCAATGCCTGCTTCTTCAATACCGTGACCGGTACGGTGAAGGATGTAACCTTCGGTTCGTCCAACGGCAGCAGCTACGACGGCTCCAGTGCAATCATACAGGACAATCCCGAAGACGACGGCGAGAATTGGCGTTATGCCGGTCTTTTCACCCGTCTGGGGACAAATACCGAATTGACCAACGTAGTGAGTTACGTCCCGGTTACAGTTGCCGTGACCTCCAAGAGCAAAACCCGCGTGGGCGGCCTTGTAGCCGTGGTTGCAGGTACTTCGGAGAATGTGAGCCTGAAGAATTGCGAGAACCACGGGGAAGTATCCATCCTTGCCGATGCCCCGGCGGCGGCAGGAGCTGCGAGCGGAATCATCGGCTGGTCGGACACCAAGATAAGCTGCAGCAACGTCACCAATTACGGCGATATTACCATTAAAAACAGCTTCGTCAGCTATGCCGCCGGTATCCTTCCTTGTGACAACTACGGCTGTACTTTCGATACCTGCGCCAACAATGGTAATATCAGCATCTCCGGCAGCGGAGCCAGGGGAATGTGCGTTGGCGGCATAGTAGGCGACGCCACCGATTCCAACGTGAAATCCTGTTCCAATTCCGGAAAAATTGAAATATCTATCGACGGGGAAATGAAGGTCGGGGGAATAATCGGCCGCGCTTATTTAGGCTGCACCGTCAAGGATTGTATCAACAGCAGTACCGGAGTCATCGTGTCCAATGCCGAGGGTGCTACCAAGCGCACTTTCCTGGGCGGTATCGTTGGAAATTCTCCGGCGGCAAACAACACTGAGCTGACGATAGAGAACAGCAAGAACTATGCATCCCTCAGCACGGAAAACGCCCAGGTTGCAAGCGTCTCGGGAATAGCG
>JAFWPT010000262.1 GCA_017509375.1 Bacteroidales bacterium
TCCTGGACCTTCTGGTTCTTGCGGAACTCGTTGGCCCTCAAGGGGCTCACCAGCACGGCCTGGATACGCTCTTTCTTGATGATGAATCCCAGGTTGTCGTCCATCGTATAAACGGGCACCCCAAGCAGTTTCATATCCTTGATACGGTGTTCGTGGGTTATGAAACCGCGTAGTTCGAACTGGACCGGACTTTGGGAACGTATGCTCTTGGCAAGACCTATTCCGCCGGAGAGGGCTCCGTAGATAAGCACGCGCATGGCCTGGTTATCAGAATTGGAAACGTCGAAAAGAAGCTTCACCAGTACGCGCATCATCCACATGAGCAACGTGGAAATCAGGAATGTCACCAGAACATCCCTTGGGACAAGCGCACTCAGGATTTCCAGGCCGGCCAACTTAGCGACGAAGGAAATGGTTAAAGCGATGGCGAACGACACGAGATTCGCGTAGATCAGCTTCATCAAATCCACGAAACTGGAATACCGGAGAACGCCTTTATAGGTTTTGAATATACGCGCGCCTACCCAACTGATAACAGCATACATCAATGCCGAAACAAGTAGTTCTATACGATGCTGATATGTAAGCTGGAGCCGGTTGGATACCCAATACGAAAATATGGCGGCGGCGAAAACGATTAAAGTATCAGCCAGCAGAATCACCCAGTAAGGCAACACGTTCTTGCTGAAATACCAATTCGAAATCCTTTTTATCAGGTCTGGGTTCTTAGCCATAATGATTTGCTATGCCATGCAAATATAGCATTTTTTTTGATATCCAGCTATTTGTTTATTTGGAACCTATTAGTACCTTAGCGTGCTATGTACGAAAAAGGGAGAATACGAAATGCAGTTCCCGGAGATCTGGACGCAGTGAACGACTTGCTGGAACAGGTTCTGGCAGTGCATCACGAGGGCCGTCCGGATCTGTTCAGGGAGCAGGGAAAGAAATATACGGATGCAGAACTGCTGGACATTTTTGCCGATCCTGATACTCCGGTCTTCGTGTATGAAGAGGACGGTGCGGTGCTGGGGTACGCATTCTGCGCAGCTCGGTACCAATGCAGCGGAAGCCTTAATCCGGTGAGAACCTTGTATTTAGATGATTTGTGCGTGGACGGGAAAGCCCGCGGCAGGCATATAGGAAGAGCCCTCTTCGACTACGTAAAGTCCTATGCCTCCGAACAAGGCTTCTACAACATTACCCTGCATGTATGGGAATGCAATCCCGGCGCCAGGACATTCTACAAAGCACTTGGGATGAAGCCCCAGTACACTTGCATGGAACTGGTTTGCGGAGAACGCTGAGCCCGTCAGGATAATTTATGGTTCCAGGATCTGTGCAGCCGCATTCTTGGTATCCACCTTCTCGATGATCCGTACCAAAACCCCGTTTTCATCGAAAATGAAGGTCCGGCGCAAAGTTCCGAGGACCGTCTTTCCGTACATTTTTTTCTCCCCCCAAGCCCCGAAATCCTGCAGCATCTGGGTTGAGGTATCAGCCAGCAGCCGGAACGGAAGTCCGTATTTGGCCCGGAAGCCGCTGTGGGACTTTGCACTGTCTTTGCTCACCCCCACCACATTGTACCCTGCGGCAGTCAAAGCGGCATAATTGTCCCTGAAGGAACAAGCCTCCGCAGTGCATCCGGACGTGTTGTCCTTGGGGTAGAAATAGACTATAGTCTTCTTGTCGGCAAAATCTTCCGACTTCACCGTATTCCCGTCCTGGTCCA
>JAFWPT010000263.1 GCA_017509375.1 Bacteroidales bacterium
ATCAAAGTGTCCGCAAAGCTCCCCTGTTGCAGGATCTGTTACATCAAGCTCTTCAGCAGGAATAGTGAACGTATAGTTTTTATAGTCCGATGATGCTGAATATTCCGTAATCTCTCCTGTTTTTATTACGTCGTTTTTGCCATTAACAGCGTATGTTATTTTTGTTTTTTCAGGAAGTATTTCCGGGCAGAGGTCATCAAGAGTGATGGTCACAGGGAAATTCTGCTCCACATATCTGTAATTCTCACAGTCGAATACTGCAGTCGGCACCTGGACAATATCATCATGCACTATAGTATCTTCAGCCAATTCATAGAAATTGAAAAGATAGATATCAATAGGATTAGTCGATTTGAATGTCCAGCCTGAGAAAACGCTTGAGAAGTATTCGATGCAGACAGGAGAGCCTCTGTAATTAGCTACCTTGTTGTAAATAATATAGCCGTCCTTATTGCTTTCCAGATACCACTTGGCGTTATTCGGTGCAGATCCGTCTTCCAGAGGTTCTTCAAAGAACAGCTCCTCGTCATTGTTTGTAGCCAGATACTTACCGTTATTCTTGAAAGTATAGTATCTGCCCATGCTGTCTACTGTGAATACATATGCTCCGTTTCCAGGCACTGCTTTGACAGGGTTGGAACCAGTCAGATCGGAAGGTATTGCATCCATAGCATAGTTGGCCGCTTTGTACAATCCCAGAGCCAGCTGTGTTGAGTCATTGACTGTCTGATCGTTATAGATTACATATTGCTTTCCTTTGGTGAGCACCCCATCCCAGTCACCGTCGTCAAAGTCATCAACTGCATTTGCAGGATCGATCTTGTAGAACTGAAGCGCATAGTCAGCTCCGCTAGGGTTTGTTATAAAGCTTCCTGCAAAGTTTTCGGAACTATTAGCTTTTATATATGCCGGTCCGGAATTATCACCATTAACGCCTGTCAGGGTCGCGCTCGAAACAGTGAAAGCATTCTGTACCGATCCTGCCGGTGCAACATTCCACGTATTAACGCCTTCAGGATAATTAGTATTGACGGTCAGTTCGGCATACTTACCACTCGGCCATACTGTAATGCTGTCAGCTTCATTATCAGATGAATAGAAGCTGTAAGTTCCGTCAGCATTTACTTTTACCTTCCATACATAATCTGAAGTGAATGGCAACAGCTTACCTTCAGATGTGATTTTTGCAGCTTTTGCCTTAAGATACCAGTCACCGTTGGCCAAACTGCTGACAGCAGTCTTACGGCTCGGGCTGTAAATGGCAACATACTGACCATCGGTAAGTTCTTCAAGACTTGTGATCAGGTCTCCTATTTCGCCAGGGTCACTGCCATGAGGAGTCTCCGGTTCTGCGCCTTTCTTGTAGAAGGTTATACCAAATGCATCCCTGCCGGGATCCTTGGATGCATATACCGTGAAGCCATTATAGTATTCAAGATAGAATTGACCATTAGTTGAACTCCACCCGGCAAACTTCAGATAATAGTTGAAATCCATCTCATCCGGGCCTGACAGAATAAATCTGGTATAGTCGGCCCCGGACAGCAAGAGATTGTTATATGTTTTATCGCCTTCTGTCACTACCTTTCCGCCGAGCGTATAGTCCCCCTGGGTAAAGGTGTAGGTTCCGTCTCCATTGTCGTTTACTTTCCATACAACGTTTCTATCGTTGGTAGTAATTACTCCATCTTTAGGTGTAAGAGAAACACCGCTGACTTTGTTAGATGTAATAGTGTTTCCAATACCCTTGCCAGAGCCTGCATTATAGAGTATGACCTCATCTCCGTCAGCAATGGTGCTTGCAAGTCCGAAGCTCTCCATATCTCCCGGATCAGGAGTCTCAGGCTCAGCCCCTTTCTTGTAGAAAGTAATACCAAATGCATCCCTACCGGGATCCTTGGATGCATATACCGTGAATCCATTATAATACTCAAGATAGAATGTGCCGTTATTTGATGTCCAGTCAGCGAACTTCAGGTAATAATTGAAATCTGTGCTGTCCGGGCCTTCAAGTGTGAAACCGGTATAGTCGGCACCAGACAGAAGGAGATTGTTATATGTTTTGTCTCCACTTGTTACTACCTTTCCGCCGAGCGTATAGTCTCCCTGGGTAAAGGTGTAGGTTCCGTCTCCATTGTCGTTTACTTTCCATACAACACTTGTGTCGTCGGTAGTTATTACACCATCCGTCGGGGCCAGAGTGACACCGCTCACTTTATTGCTCGCAATAGTGTTACCAACACCTTTGCCGGAGCCCGCATTATAGAGTATGACCTCATCTCCGTCAGCAATCGTACTTGCAAGTCCGAAGGTGTCTCCTTCTC
>JAFWPT010000264.1 GCA_017509375.1 Bacteroidales bacterium
GATCTTTCAGACGCTTGGCCGTATACTCCGTGTCTCCTATACGGAAGATATAGGTATTGTCACTCTTCCGCTCCCAGATCTCCCGGGAGTACTCTCCCATCGCGTAATAACGACCCTCCCCTTCCACGGGAGTTCCGGAGACTGTATTGGTCCACAGGACATCCACTTTGTTCTGTGTGGCGGCCCCCATGGCCCCTACGGAGCCCGTATTCACTTTCTTGAAGCGCCAATTAACATAAACCGTATCCTTTTCCCAGGATAGCCGTTCGCACAAAAGGCCGTTTTTCATCACGAACGTTTGTCCGTTAACAGCCATAGACTCCAGGGCATAGGCGTTGGTCATTTCATACACCTTTCCTCCTCTCTGATAGAGGATGCGCTGCCCGGCAGCATCTATATTGACATTCACTTTTTCCGGAGAAAAACCGTGAAAAACCACTTCTGCAGGCTTAAACTCAGGAAAAAGATAAATGGGTTGCTGGGCAAGGGCATACAAAGCCGTAAAGATAGACAGCAGGAAAGCAGACAATAATCGTTTCATAAAACAGTTATTAAAAATGGCGCCGTCACTACGGGCGGCGCCATCATTCTAACAATAATCAGGCCGATTACTTGCTGGGGGTGCCCCACTGAGGAGCATTCTTGTCCTGCCACAGACGCTCGGTGTTGAGCACGGTGCCGCTGGCAAAGCCCATACCGGACTGACTGGTGCCAGTAGTAAAGCCCTGAGCTTTCAGGTTGTCCATACGAATCTGATACATGATATCAGTTACAGAAGGAGCCGTAAACTCAAAGCGGCGAGGAATAGCCTCAAGGGCAATGCCGTCAAACTTCACGAACGGAAGCAGGTTGGAGCCAATCTTCGGATAACCGGAGCGGCGGGCCGTTACGAACTGGTCGTTGGGCATCATGGTGAAGTTCATCAGCTGCTGCAGATAAATCTTTTCGATGGAACCATCCCACTTCACGGCATCGGTGGCCAGCATGGTGGCAATTTCACCGTCCTTCAGCTCGATGGAAACTTCTTCTGCGGCATACTTATGGCCATCAACCCAAGCCTTTCCATAGTAAGGGATTTGATTCTTACCGGCGATGAAGTCCCATTCCTTGACGGAAAGTTCTACGCCTTTCTCATAGTAAGCCTTTGCGTTTCCGCTGATGGCACCCAGCTGGGCCAGTTCGGCCAGATACAGGTTGGTCTCACCGGCACCCATGTACATGCCCCACCAAGGAATGTCGTCATTGTCTTGAATCACGGGACCGGCGGGGATGGTAGGCAGCGTGAAATCTACACGGCCACGGATCATTTCCTGGCTCAAGCTGGAACGACCGGAACCATAGGACTTGTTGGCATCGCCAATCACGAGCTGATAACGGACATTACCGGGCTCAAAGATTTCTTCTTTGTACTTGTTGTACTCGGTGGAACCGTATAAAACGATGGGAGTACCCTGATAACGGGCCCACAGGGCCTGGTCATCCTTCCAGGACTCAAACTGTCCATTAGCATCGAGGTTGATGTTCTCCTTTACGAATGTGGGCAGGTCGTCATACTTGTTCTCCTTGATAAATTCTTTGATAATCTCGGAGTTGTATGCGTTCTTGGTGTAGAAGAAACGCACACGGGGATCCTTACCGGCCTTCATGAAGTCAATGACGTTGCCGCTTGCCCCGGTCATGGAGACACTATTACCGGTCTGGTAAGCCACATCGTTGTGGTCCAGGTCTCCCATGACATGCTGGACATTGTCTGCTACGCCCTTGTCGGCCTTGTGATACATGAAGGAGTCATCCATGCTGTCCAGATATCCAGCAGAAGAGGAAACGACGGACTGGGCAATCTGTCCGGCCTTGCTGGCGTTGTTGTTGTACAGACGGACGGCAATCTTGAGTTTGAGGGAGTTGGCCAGTTTCGCCCATTTGGCGGTGTCTCCACCGTAAATGATATCCTGGTTTCCTACCACAATCTGAGTGTCATCCTGGAAAATGCCGATGTACTTGTCCAAGTCGGCCACCAACTGGTCATACAGCGTTTCAACACTGTCATAAGCAGGGGTGAGGGGACCGCCATGGGTGTACTGGGCAGCCTCGGAGTACTGGATGTCGCCGTTGATGTCGCTGGCGTAGATGGCACCATAAACAGCCAGGACGCCGCACATGGCGGAATAGGCTTTAAGGTCCGTCTTGCCGGTAGACTCGATGTAACTGTCAATCTCGTTGCGGTAGGCCAGCATGGAGATGTAGTTGTTCTGCCAATTGACGGCACCCATGGCATAGGAGTTCTCGCTATAAGAACCGGATGCCCCCATCTGGGACCAGACATAATATAGCGGAGCGTTGTAGAACCAATAAGTGTAGTCGTTGGCCTCGAAAATCATCATGGCCGTGGTGGCCAGATAAGAAGGCTCGGGAGTGGTGACCGCTGCCGGATCCTGGTTCAGTTCGGCAAACCGGTCACGGCAGGAAGTGAGACCTACCACCGCGAGCAGAGATACTGCAAGGAATATTTTATATGCTTTCATAGTATTTGCCTGAATTAGAATCTTGCGTTGATGGTGAAGGTGAAGTACGTGGTCACGCCCTGAAGGTTACGAACACGGAATTCGGAGGCGGCGGTACCGCGGACAGATTCCGGATTCTCCTTGTTGGGCATGGAGTTGAGAATGTAACCCAGATTGTGTGCGTTAGCCTGGAGGGTGATACCCTGGCACTTGATAGCGTTGGCCCACTTGTCCGGGATAGCCCATGCAACAGACAGGTCACGGAAGGCGATATAGTTGAGTTTCTTGAACCAAGTATCGTCAACGACACCGTTGCCCCAGCTGTGGGTCAGGTAATTCCAACCGGACTGGTGTGCGGGCTCAAGAATGCCCTTGTCTACGAGTTCCTGATAGGTCTCACCAGTGTCATACTTTCCGGTTCCAACCTGATAGTTACCGGATCCGTCTGCTTTGGGAACATTAGATCCGGACAGGAAGATACCGTTCGGAATTACGCCGTCATCGTAGGTCAAACCATCGGCCTTGGACGTATAAGTGATTCCGCCGTGGTCTTTGTCAGCACCACGCAAAGCGGTCTCAAGATAACCGTATGCGGTACCATAGTGGGAAGGATAGGAAGCCACGTAGCCACCGAAGCGAGCGTCGAAGGAAGCACGGATAGTCACTCTCTTGAAGCGGATGCCGGTGTTGATGGAACCCAGGAAGTCCGGAACGGAACTGCCGATTTCTTCCACCTTACCGCTTCTGCGGATATACGGGGAGTTATAAGCCACATTTCTGGCCCAACCAAGAACCTGCATGCCGGAGCCGCCGGTGACATTGCCGTCTTCATCGTAGGTGTAGTCTTTCATGGGCATCTTGTCAGACATCAGAATGCCGTAGGAACCACCCACTTTGGCTACGGAGCCGATACGGTAGTTACCATAGTCGGGGTCGCCCTGGAGTTTGATGTAGTCGGCCACAAGGTCGCTCAGTTCTACAATCTTGGACCAGTTCTTGGTGAAGGTGAAGTTGAGGTCCCAGGAGAAGTTCTTGGTCTCAACAGGGATGGTGTTCAAGGCCAGCTCGGTACCGGTATTCTGGATGTTACCGGCATTGATGAAGGCGCTGCGGGCACCGGAGGCGGTGGGCAGGGTCACGCTCATGA
>JAFWPT010000265.1 GCA_017509375.1 Bacteroidales bacterium
GAATGGCAGCATCCCAGGTGAAATTGGTGTTCACCATGCATGGAAGCGAGTACAACGAGGCAAAGGATGTCACGGTTCCGGCTTCGGTTGCAAAGAATGCGAAGGTGAAGAAGGACAAAAAGGACAAGAAGGACAGCAAGAAATAAGGACAGTCAAGCAAGGAAGAAGGGGGTGTGCATGAGTGCTTTATCACTTATGCAACACCCTCTTGATTTGCTCGCTTTGAACGGTGGAGTATGCTGATGGAGCTGGTCATATACATTCATGGCAAGGGTGGATCTGCTGAGGAAGCGGAGCATTACAGGGCATTGTTTCCCGAGGCAGAGGTGCTGGGCTTTGATTATCAGTCCCAGACTCCCTGGGAGGCAGAGGCGGAGTTTCAGGCTTACTATGAGGCGAGCATTGGTTCCACACGGATGAGCAGATGGCCTTTCTGGATAAGTGGATCAGGGAACATAGAGAATAATGGGACTGCAATCAAAGCGCCCCCTGCTGGATAAATGGCAGGGGGCTTAGTGTTATGGGGATACGGGGGTACCTTCATTTGAGAGAGGGGCATTTCTTGGCCATGATTTCCTCATAATGGGCAATCTTGTAGTCCAGTCGTTCCATGGTGGCTTTGAGCTGGTCGTACTGCTCCTGCAGGCGGGCGCGTTGCTCCACCAAGATTTCCTTGCGGGCTTCTTCCGTGCCTTCCTGGAAGAACAGCTCCACGTATTCAATGAGGGCTTCCACCTGCACGCCGGCCCTGCGCATGCATTTGGAAAACTCCACCCAGCCGCAGGCCTGCTCGTCAAAATCCCGGATGCCGTTCTCTTTGCGGGGCACATGGGGGATAAGGCCGATGCGCTCATAGTAGCGGATGGTATCTGGGGAAACGTCGTATTTCTCGCTGACTTCCTTGATGGTCATGCAAAGCACCTCACTAACCGTAAATTCTTGCTGATGGCATAAGTTTAGCACTTGGAGTTGGCTCAAAGTCAATAGTTCATAGGAAAATATTTTTGAGAAAATTTCCCGCAAAAAAGCTTGACTTGGAGCCGACTCAAAGTGATAGAGTAAGATTGAATATGAGATATCCAGCAGAGGAAAGGAGCTTATCATGGAAAAAATAACCAGACGCAAGTTCGTAAAAATGGCTGGTGTGGCGGTTGCGGGGATGATGCTGCCGGGGCTGGCCGGTCTGACCAGTGGCTGCGCCCAGGAGGCGGCAACGGGAAGCGTGCCTGATGGCAGTACGGCGGAGCAAGGCTCTGCCGCGGGTAACGCAAAATCCAAGGTTTATTTCACCAGGCATATAGATGCCGAGCATCTGATTGAGCTTTATCGGCATGTCAACGAAGGTATTGACGGCAAGGTAGCCATCAAGCTCCACACCGGCGAGCCCCACGGGCCCAATATCCTGCCTCGGGAAATGGTGCAGGCGTTTTGGGAGCAAGTACCGAACAGTACCATCATCGAAGCTAATACCGCCTACGGCGGAGCCAGGGCCACAACAGAGCGGCACAGGGATACCTTGAGTGTCAATGGCTGGACATTTGCTCCCGTGGATATCATTGATGCAGATGGCGATGTGAATTTCCCTGTGAAGGATGGGCTGCATCTTTCCGAAGTGGCCATGGGAGCGCATTTGGCGGACTATGATTCCCTCATTGTGCTCACTCATTTCAAAGGCCATGCCATGGGAGGTTTTGGCGGTTCTCTCAAGAATATAGCCATTGGTTGCGCTTCTGGCAAGGCAGGCAAGCTTCAGGTGCATGGGGTGAAAGATTATGGCGAATGGGTGAGGGGCAAGCTTTTCATGGAACTGATGGCGGACTCCGGCAAAGCTATTTGCGACCATTTCGGCCAGCATATCACCTTCCTCAACGTTATGCGCCGTATGAGCGTGGATTGTGACTGCGCCGGGGTATCCGCTGCTGAGCCGGTGATTCCGGATATTGGGATGCTGGCTTCCCATGACATCCTGGCTATTGACCAGGCTTGCGTGGATTTGGTTTACAACTTTGGCGATTCCCGCAAGGATGATCTCATCGAGCGCATCGAGAGCCGCGAAGGCTTGCGCCAGCTTTCTGCCATGAAGGAGCTGGGGATGGGCAATGACCAGTATGAGTTGATTTCCCTGGATTAGCAGGAAGGAAAATGGCATGAGGTGGAAGAAGTTGTTGGCAGCAGCAATGGCTGCAGGGATTCTTATGACAAATTTTACATTTATGGAGGCAGTTATGGCACAAAGAAAAGCAGTGAAGGTGACCCAGACCGCAGGACGGCAGCAGCTTGGGGAGTTCGCCCCGGATTTTGCCCGCTATAATGACGATATACTTTTTGGGGAGGTGTGGTCAAAGAACGATGTGCTCTCCCTGCATGACCGCAGCATCGTGACGGTTTCCGCTTTGGTGGCCAGCGGCATGACGGACAGCTCATTGAAATATCATTTGCAGTCGGCCAAAAACAACGGTGTCACCCGTGAGGAAATGGCAGAAGTCATCACCCAGCTTGGTTTCTACGCTGGCTGGCCCAAAGCATGGGCGGCGTTCAATCTGGCCAAAGAAGTGTATAACGAGCCAGTGAAGAATACGGCTACTGATGGCAGGGAGGATCTGGAGACCATTATGGCCACCAGCCTTTTCCCTGTAGGCGGTGAGAATGTCAACTATGCCCAGTATTTTGATGGCAAGAGCTATCTCCACATGATTTCACTTGACCAGGTGGTAATCGGCAATGTGACCTTTGAGCCGGGTTGCCGAAACCATTGGCATATCCATCACGCCGACAAGGGCGGCGGCCAGATGCTCCTTGTCACTGCGGGCCGGGGCTGGTATCAGGAATGGGGCCAGCCCGCTCAGAAATTGAAGGTGGGGGATGTGGTGCATATTCCCGCAGGTGTCAAGCATTGGCACGGTGCTGCCAAGGATTCTTCTTTCCAGCACATCGCCATCGAAGTGCCGGGAGAGAATACCAGGAATGAATGGTGTGAGCCAGTGGATGAGAAGGTATATGCGAACCTGCCATAACATCATTCCTGTTACTGGTTGGTACCATCATTGAAACAAAATGCCAGCAACAAGTCAGATTCATGCAATCTGTGCTTGTTGCTGGCATTTTTAGTTTCAGGCTTTAACTACGCTGATGCGTTCGCCGATATGGTTTCCCTTGGTGGCCTCGTCAATCATGGCGATGGCGTAGTCGGCGTAGCTGATTACGCTTTCCCCGGCAGGGTTCAGGGTCAGTTCCTCGCTGCCAAGGATGTATTTGCCGGTACGCTCGCCCTCGGCCTGGAAATCGCAAGCGGGGCTGATATATGTCCACTTCACATCCTTGCGTTCACGCAGCTCGCCGAGAGCCTTGGCCATAGCAGAGGCAAGGGGCTTGAACATATCCGGGAAATTGGGGTCATCGGAAACACAGGCGGTATGTTCCTTGTTCACATACAGGCTTCCGGCACCGCCGTTCACTAAAAGGCGGGTGTCCGTGCCGCTCAGGATGTCGCAAAGGTGCTTCAGGGATTTGCTGTGCAGGGAGAGAGCTTCTTCGGCCCAAGCACCAAAGGCATCAATTACCACATCAAAGCCCTTGAGGTCTTCTGCCGTCAGGTCGAACAGGTCTTTGGAAATTGCCTTGGTGGCAGCGGATTCGTTTTCACCGCGAACCACAGCCGTAACATCGAGGCCACGGTCTACTGCTTCTTTGACGATGAGCTTGCCGGACTTACCATTTGCACAAACAACAGCGATTTTCATTTTGTATTCCTCCGTTAAAATCATGTTGTAATTATCTTGCTTACAATAAGATAATAGCATTACTTAGATGTAATGTCAATAGCTACAACTAAAATTTTTCCTAAAATTTTAAGAGTCTCTTGTAGACCTCCAAGTCCTCATTCTTGAACACGTTGAAGATCACCTTCATATCACTGCCGGAAGAGGCAAGCCAGTTGCTGACGGTGTACAGGGCGATTTGTGCCGCTTCTTTGCGGGGATAGTGGAATTCACCCGTGGAGATACAGCAGAAGGCGATGCTTTCTAGTTGATGTTGGGCGGCCAGTTCCAGACAGGAGCGATAGCAGGAGGCCAAAAGCTCGGTTTCTGCTTCGTTTGGCTGACGGTCAGCTGGGATGATGGGGCCTACGGTATGAAGGACAAATTTGCTGGGCAGATTATAGGCGGGCGTTATTTTTGCCTGTCCTGTAGGCTCAGGATGACCCTGCTGTTCCATCAGTTGGGCACAGGTTTCTCGCAGCTGCAAGCCCGCCGCCGAATGGATGGCGTTGTCAATGCAGCCATGGCAGGGGGCAAAGCAGCCAAGCATGGCACTGTTGGCAGCATTGACGATGCTGTCTGCGGCCAGGCGGGTAATGTCTCCCTGCCAGAGAATCAGATTACGGGCTGGTGCACCTTGGGGCGTGACATCTTTGGAAGTTTTTTCTGCTATGGTGGGCAGTTCATCAGGACTTATCACACCTTTGGCAGCTGTTTCCTCTTGCAGCAGGATGTCCTGCTCCCGCAGGAAGTCAGCGGATATGGGGCCGGGCTGCCGCAGATTCATCAGGGAACGCAGCAGCCGTCTTTGGGCGTGGATTCCGTCAGGGAAAGCAGCGGCATCTGCCTTATACTGGGGCATTTCCTCCAACAGTATCTGATTGAGGTATTGGATTCTTTCAAAAGTGTTCATGTGTCTTCCTTTCTTCAGCGGATGAGTTCTTGCAGGACAGAGGCAATATCATCGTCAACGAGAATACTTTGCCCCTTGATTTCATCGGGAGAGCCAGCCTCCCCTTTATTGAGGCAGGCATACGTTGCCTGAGGATTTGCTGCCGTCATTTTCCAAAAGGGAAATTTGATGATGCCGGGAGTGTTATAGGCCCATTTTTCTTCTTGTGTAGGGAAGGGATAGAACCCCGCTGAGTACATATCCAGGAAATGGTATTTTTCGATAAAGTCGGCAAAGTGTCTTTGAAATCGCTCGCCGCTGTAAGTGTAACCGGCAGCAGTGCTGAAGCCGGAACCGGCACCTACGAGGATAGTCCCGGCATTTTCTATGGCTGTTTTCAGCTTTTCGATAGCAGCAGACATAAGCTCATCTCCTTGATTTTCGTTGACCTTTTGAATTCAATGTAATATAATGTATTACAACGATTATATATGATGCTCGATGTAATGTCAATAGATACAACGAATTTTAAGAGGTTTCTTCATGCAGTTTTCTTTTCGTCTGCCGGTAGCAACGCACATAAGTATACGCTTGATAACAGACCTATGTTTGCGGATGAAATGATATGATTTCACGAGAGGACGAAGACGTATGGAAAAAAAGGAATATAGTATACCATCTTTATGATAAATATTCATCCAACTTGAAATAATTCCCCATTCCCTTTGGAATACCCAAAAACCGCCCTGCTAAAGCTGTGCAGGGCGGTACTTTTATGCAGGGCTGAATTTTTCCTGCAGTGCTGCAAGGAAGGTCTGGGAAGCTTTGGAAAAAATCTGGTTTTTCTTCCAGGCGATAGCAGGTTCGGCAAAAATGGCAGGTTCCAAGGGGCGGGTGCAGAGACTGGTGCCGGTCGTGTTGATGAGTCCATCAAAGGAGATGGCGTAGCCCATGCCCTCTTTGACCATCAAGGTGGCATTGTAGAGCAGGGTGTAGGAACCGGCGATGTGCAGTTCGGGCAGAGGCTTTTGCAGCCAGTTTAGCAGTTCATCGCCATGGGTGCTGGCTGAAAGAGCCTGCCGGGAGAAAAGCAAAGGGCGTTGCCATAGATCCTCTGCCTGGATGACATCTTTTTGCGCCAGTTCATCATCAGTGCGCAGGAGCAGCACCCAGCGGTCACGGACAGGGAGGGGCAGTTCCTGATATTTAGCCGGGTCCAGCTTGCCGTAGACAAAGGCAAAGTCAATAAGGCCGCGGTCAAGGCGTGTCATGGTAGTGCTGCCGTCACCGGTGACGATATGAAAGCGCAGGTTGGGATGCTTTTGCTGCAGGTCGTGGGCAACCTGCATGAGCTTGCTGAAGTGGATGGATTCCCCGGCTCCGATGCGGA
>JAFWPT010000266.1 GCA_017509375.1 Bacteroidales bacterium
CCAGCATCGTGTCAACGGAAACAGTATGTTTGACAACCACTTTAGGGGAATAGGACCTATGATGTAAACCGGTCCAGTGAATGTGTAAACAATCTTAGTTTAACCACCCCAAAAGTGTCAACCTTTTCTAGTTAAGGTCACACTGTTAATCTGTAACCGCCTGTTACCCTATTGCCATAACAGATTATTCGCATTTTATACAAATTTCGGTGCTTTTTACTCCTATTTTTTGCATAAAAATAAAAAACTTTGTATCTTGCTGGAAAGTAAGTAGTGTGAATCCTCCTGCCGGACGGTGAGAGTCTTCACCATTTAGTATCATAAATCAGCTTAACATGAAAGGTATCAAGAGTCTTATTTCGATTCTGCTTATCTCCGTATGTGCTGCCGTACAGGCGCAAAACATTACGGTGAGAGGCACCGTGACCGACGCCTCCAACGGAGAGCCGGTCCCGGGAGCATCCGTCATCGTCAGCGGCACGACCAACGGCGTCGTCTCCGACGTGAACGGAAACTATTCCGTCACCGCTCCCTCTGATGGAGTCCTGATCTTCTCTTCCATTGGCTATGAGACCATGCAGGTGCCCGTCAGAGGCAACCGCAGTCTCAATGTCGAACTCACACCCAGCGCCGAGTTCCTCGACGAGACCATCGTCGTTGCATATGGTACAGCCAAGAAGTCATCCTATTCCGGATCGGCCTCCATGGTCCGCTCGGAAGAGCTCGCCCAGAAGCCTGTCGCTTCCGTCGAGCAGGCTCTTCAGGGCAAGGTCGCCGGTCTGCAGGTGACCACGGCATCCGGTCAGCCCGGTGCCGCTACCACCTTCCGCATCCGCGGTACCGGCACCCTCAACGCCTCCGCCGATCCTCTCTACGTTATCGACGGTGTTGCCACGACCAATGTAAGTTATTCTTACAATGCCTCTTACACCGACGCTACCAGCAGTATCCTCTCGACCATCAATCCTCAGGACATCGAGTCCATCACCGTCCTGAAGGACGCTGCCGCCGCTTCATTGTACGGTTCCCGTGCCGCTAACGGCGTGGTCATCATCACCACCAAGAACGGCAAGGCCGGTAACGGACACGTCAACTTCAACGCCCAGTATGGAATCTCATCCGTCCCCAAGAAGTATGACGTGATGAACTCTGCCGAATATTACAAGACCGTATTCAACAGCTATCTGGAGTCCGGCAACGGTGCCGAATGGGCCAATGCCCAGACCCAGGGTCTCCTCACTTGGAACCCCTACAACAACGCCAATCCGCTTGATGCCTCCGGCAACGTCGTGAACGGTGCCAAGATCATCATCGATACTGAATGGCAGGATGAGGTCATGAAGACCGGATTCTCCAAGGACTACAGCCTCAGCTACTCAGGAGGTAACGACAAGATCAATTATTTCTTCTCCGGCGGTTATTTCGACCAGACCGGTACCACCCCTTCGGCCAGCTATACCCGCTACTCCGGCAAAGCCACCATCGACGCCCAGGTCAAGCCCTGGCTCAAAGGCGGCGCCAACGCCATCTTCTCCTACTCCCTGCAGAACAACGAGGTTGGTTCCTCTGCCGGAGCATCACCTCTCTTCAATGCCGCCCAGTTCCCCAATGCAGTCCCTGTCTACATCGTGGACAGCAATGGCAACTATGTGCTTGACGCTGCAGGCGAGAAACAGTACAACTGGACCAACCCTGCATCCAAGGACTTCAACCCCGTTGGGCTGCCCACAATGGACACCAACAAGGCCGAGACCTACCGCCTGTTCGCCTCGTTCTACACCGAGATCAGCCTGGCCGACGGCCTGACCGCCCGTACCGTTTTCTCCCCTGACTTCGTTTCCGTCTATGATACCAGTTACTGGAACAAGTACCACGGCAACGGACCCGCCTACAACGGACGCGGCAGCAAGAACCAGACATACGACATGATGTTCACGAGCACCACCACACTCAACTTCGCCAGGACCTTCGCAGAGAACCACAACTTCTCCGCCATGGCCGGATATGAGTTCTGGAAGAGCAAGAGGAACTATTTCAACGGGGTGAAGACAGACTTCGCGTTCGACTTCATGACCGAACTTGCCGGCGCTAGCAGCTTCCAGTCCATGACTTCATACTTCACAGAAGCCGCCCTTATCTCCTACCTCGGCCATGCCGAGTACAACTTCGCTGAGAAGTACTTCCTTTCAGGATCGTTCAGACGTGACGGTTCCTCCGTCTTCGGTGCGGACAGAAAGTTCGGTAATTTCTTCAGCGTAGGAGCTTCCTGGCGTATGAAGCAGGAGGGCTTCCTCCAGGGTGTCGACTGGATCAGCGACCTCAAGCTGCGCGCCAGCTACGGTACTTCCGGAAATGACGCCGGTATCGGCCGTTACCAGTCCCTGGGTCTCTGGATCGCTGATTCCTCTTATCAATACGGCAATGTCTCCGGTCTCGGCCACGAGAGTTTCTCCAATCCCGACCTCGGTTGGGAGAAGCAGAGAATGCTCAATGTCGGACTTGATTTCGGATTCTTCAAGAACCGTCTGACCGGATCCATCGAGGTGTTTGACAAGACTTCCGACGACCTTCTCTACGAGTATCCCCTTCCCGCTTCGCACGGTGTAGGCAACTATTACGACCAGGTCAGTTCGGTGATGATGAACCTTGCCAAGGTACGCAACAGGGGTCTTGAGTTCGTCCTGAACGGCACCCCCGTCCAGAACAATGACTTCAGCTGGGACATCAGTTTCAACTACTCGTACAACGCAGATGAGATACTTGACCTCGCGGGCGATGACGACATCACCATGTCCGACACGAAGAAGATATGGAAGATCGGCCACAGCCAGTATGAGTTCTACCTGCCTACCTGGGCAGGCGTGGATCCCGCCAACGGCAATCCCCTGTGGAAGCAGGGCAACGGCACGACGAGTGTCTACTCCGATGCCGACTACGACATGCAGGGCCGTGCCACCCCATGGGGTTTCGG
>JAFWPT010000267.1 GCA_017509375.1 Bacteroidales bacterium
CGGAAGGCCGGGCTGGACGGAGTGGTCTGTTCCCCCAGGGAAGCATCTTTAGTCAAGGAAAGTTGCGGAGCCGGATTCATCACCGTCACTCCGGGAATACGCTTTGCCGGCGCCGCAGCCGACGATCAGGTACGCATCACCACGCCGGCTATGGCCCGTACTCTCGGCTCTGACTACATAGTGGTGGGGCGTCCAATTACCTCCGCCGCAGACCCCGTAAGTGCTTATAATCAATGCATTAATGACTTCATATAACATGGAACGCGAAATAGCTGCACAACTCCTCAGCATCGGAGCGGTCTTCCTCCGCCCCGAAAACCCTTTCACCTGGGCAAGCGGAATCAAGAGCCCTATTTACTGTGACAACCGGCTCACCTTGTCCGCCCCCGCGGTGAGGGAGAAGGTAGAAGCCGGCCTGGCCTCGTTGGTAAAGGAGCATTTCCCTGATTGCCAGATGCTTATGGGTACTTCTACCGCCGGCATAGCACATGCCGCCATTACCGCCTCACTGCTCGGCCTGCCTATGGGTTACGTGCGTTCCGAAGCAAAGAGCCACGGCCGCACCAACCGCATCGAAGGGCGCATGGAGCCGGGCTGCAAAGTAGTTGTGGTCGAAGACCTTATATCTACCGCCGGCAGCGCCGTGGACGTAGTTGAGGCCCTGCGCGAGGAAGGCGGAGATGTTTTGGGCATAGTAAGCATTTTTACCTACGGCATGCGCCGCGGTCTGGAAAGGCTGCACGAAGCAGGCACGGTGAATTACTCGCTCAGCAACCTGGACACCCTCGTGGACGTAGCGGTGGAGCAGGGATACATTGCCCCAGAGTGGAAAGAAAAGATAATCGAATTCCGTAACAGCCTATGAAACACCTGATTGACCCTACAGACCTGAGCAAGGCCGAAACCGATGAAATAGTTGCACTCGCAGAGGATATCATACTTCACCGCGAGCAGTATCAGGAGCGCTGCGCCCATCGCTAGCTGGCCACTTTGTTCTATGAACCGAGCACCCGTACCCGCTTGAGCTTCACTTCCGCCATGATGGAACTGGGAGGCAATGTACTCGGCTTCTCAGACGCCCGTAACTCCTCCGTAAGCAAGGGCGAGACGGTGCAGGACACGGTACGTGTGGTCGGATGCTTCGCCGACGTGATTGCCATGAGGCACTATATCGAAGGTGCTCCGCTCGCTGCCGCACAGGTCTCACCTGTACCCATAATCAATGCCGGGGACGGCAGTCACAGCCACCCGACCCAAACCCTCACCGACCTGCTTACCATCAAGCGGGAACTCGGGCACATAGACGGCATCACCATAGGATTCTGCGGAGACCTGAGGTTCGGGCGCACTGTCCACTCTCTCATAAAGGCGCTGGCTCGCTACCGTGACGTGAGAGTTATCCTGATTGCTCCGGACGAACTCCGGCTGCCTGACTATATCAAGCAGGACGTTTGCGAGCGTATGGGCGTGAGTTATTGCGAAGTGCATACCATCGAGGAAGTGATGCCTGAGCTCGACGTGCTCTACATGACCCGGGTGCAGAAGGAGCGTTTCCTGGACGAGGATGAGTTCGACCGGGTGAAAGACAGTTTCGTGCTGGATTCAGCCCGTATGGCATTGGCCAAGGAAAAGATGGCTGTACTGCATCCACTGCCTCGCGTGAACGAGATTCTTCCGGAAGTGGATGCCGACCCGCGGGCAGCATACTTCCGCCAGGTGGAGAATGGGAAGTTCGTGCGTATGGCGCTGATTACCAAGCTGCTTGAATGGAAGGACGACCCCGCTCACGCGTGGACTCCGGGCCCTTCCGCCGACGTTGCCGGCCGCTGCCCCAATCCCAAGTGCATTTGCAATTGCGAGAATGTGGAGAAGCGCATCAAGACCGGCGCCGACGGTACTTCCCGCTGTGCATAGTGCGATGCCAAAATTTCATTATCTTTGTAGGCGTATGGTACGCAGATTTTCACTCACAGCTCTACTGTCGCTGGCCTTCAGTATAGCCGCCAGCGCCCAGAGCGCCGACATCCTTGCAGGGTATAAATTCGATTCCGCCAGCCCTGGACCTGCAGTCACCCTTATGGCCTATGCCCCGGATTCTTTCGGTGACACCTACGGCAGGGCCGATTTCAGTATGAAGACGGAACCCATGAGCCTTTCCACTGCATATCTGGAAGTGGCCAGAACTCTGTGTTTCTGGAAAAACACCATAGTCGAAGACCTTGGTCTGCATGCCGAATTCAACGGCTTCATGAATATGGACAACTGCAACTGGCTTTTCGGCATAGACTATACCCTGCCCATTGAGCCCCTGGTCAAAGTGAGCGTGCTTTACAAGACCTTCAACGGCAGCGCACGGAGCAACATCCCCATGCAGCTTTCAGTGTTGTGGAGTGTTGACGATATCTTCGGCATTACGGGGCTGGAGTTCCGCGGCTTGGCCAAAGTTTGGGGCGAAACAATACGGTACTGGTATAGCGACGCCAACCCGAAGGCGGCCGGCACCGCACAGTTCGCGGCTAAAGTATCGCCCCAGCTCTGGTACTCCGTAGGGCAGTTCTTCGGCTTCGACGGACTCAAGATCGGAGGGGAGGTGGAAATGGGATACAACTATCTGGGATACAGTGGTTTCCGCGCCAGTCCCTTCGCCGCGCTGCGGATTAGTTTCTAAGGAGAGGCGTTCCTCGTCCGGATTGCCACTTTTCTGCCATTTCTGGAGCGGAATGCGGTGATTCGCTCCCGGATTGCCGCTTTTCCGCTGTTTCGGGAGCGGAACGCGGTGATTCTCTCCCGGGCGGGTCGCCGCCACGGGGCGCCTTCCCGCTGCGCGGGCCCCTTCCCTTTTCGGGAGCCAAAGGCCCCGTGGCGACATCCAAGCCCGGAAGCTCCGCCATCTCTTCCTACGTCCAGTCACGAGACGGACGACGGAAGGGCCACGTACGTTTCGTGGCCTCATACGAGAGATAATTTCGAAATATCCAGCCACGAAACCAATGAAGGAGGTCCCACGTCCGTCTCGTGGCAATATGTTTAGGAATGGAGGCGGGTATCGGAGTCAATACCAGTTCAGGCTAAACTTCAGTTCACGAAGGCGCGCCTCGGAACGCCAGTTGACAGGACACAATTGTTTCACCCAAAAATCGACGGCCTCGGCCGTATCTTTCCGGGCTTCGCTTGACCGGAAAGATTGATGCCGGACGCATCCGCATCCGGCTGCCGGGCTGGCTTTCGCCTCGCCCGGCTATCATTGCTTCGCAATGAACCGGCGGCGCCTCGGGAGTCTGCAAGCGAGCTCGCGACTCCTCTCGGCTTGCGCGGTTATTC
>JAFWPT010000268.1 GCA_017509375.1 Bacteroidales bacterium
AAACATACTGTGCCGATGGTAAATGGTTTTGGCGCGAACGGAATCATTTTGACGGGATTTACTGGCCACTTATCTTCAAAAAAGAGTGATTGATATTGAGATTCCCGGTCAAGCCGGGAATGACGGATAACGCTTAATTCCAATTTATCGGTCTCCCGGTTCTTCATCCAGAAAAAAGTGACCAAAAGTGACCAAAATTGGTGAATAGAAAAATTAAAGACTTTGTAAGTTCCTGAAAATCAGCAACTTGCAAAGTCTTTAATGTGCCTCGGGCGGGAACACTAACTTTTCGGCGAAAATAACTGACAATCAATAAAGTACAAAATTACGATTTGCTTTTACTGAAACGATACTGAAACATTTATGTCAGTTAGTGTCTTTCTATGTCGTTAATTGTCTTCTCAAAGTCGTGAGTGATACTCATAAGTTGAACACATCCGGTGGTCAACTTCCGTTATAGTACGGATTGGATTCCAATATACTAGGTGCGATTTTTGCAAGTCTATTCTTTGTGAAGTCTTTACAAATCATCATCTTTCAGGCTCTACTGCTCCTTCTGATTGCTTGCGGTCAGAGTCGACCTCGTGTAATTCAGCAAGAGGGTTTTACCCTCATCTACGATACGCTGAACGTAGATGTCAGCAAAGTGATAAGTACGGATAAATCGTTACGTCTCCAGTTTGCGTTGCCTTTGGATGGTGGATACTTGTGTGCTTTTGAACAAGAAGGTCAGTGGCCGCAGCAGAGATATCTGCTTCGGGCAAACTCAAAAACGGGTCAAACTCATATTATTGATTTCCCTAACAAAAATCATCTTTCTTGGAGTTTTAAGACAAGGAACGGGGCGATTTATATGAAGTATCCCGAATGGTGCGATACCATGTGGCGTTTCGTGCCCGGAAGGGAGACCTGGGAAGATGTGTCTTCTGAAATGAACGTTGTTTATGAGGATGAAGACTACCGTGTCTATTGCAAGAGGATGAGATACTCACCATACCACACTTGGTTCATGGATAAACGGACGGGAGAGCAATATTTCTTTCCCGTTGCTATGGGCCAGGTTCTTCGGTTCAATGGATATTTTTACTTTACGGATTCTGAACGCTTCCGTGGTCTAGCTGATCCAAAAGTAGGTTTCCTGTGTGATAGTCTGTCCTCTTATGAGGCAGCGTTGGCCGAGCCTTCCGGTATGATGCCGAGGTCCCTCCGGTCGCATCTTGGTGAGATGAAGCTAATAGGAAACATCTATGCCTTTGGAGAGGGAGATGACGGTTGGTATGGATGCCAGGGTTCACCGTATCCGCCTTCCGATACAATTTTCAATGCTTCTTTCCTTGCAAAGGAATCCCTGTATCAAATTGTTACTGATCCTGAAACATCGTGGATTGCACAGGTAACCACCGATGGACTAAAGCGAATTGTCAACTTGGGAAAACCCTATGATGCGTACCACATCGGCCAATCTATATTATTGTACTATGAAGACGATGGTCAGGATGCCGGTATCATTGAGTTGGGTGACACCCTTCATTTCCATCACCTGCGCATTTACTGACGAATACTCAAGGGCAAAAAATAAGGCATAACTAATTGATGGTCAATTAGTTATGCCTGTGCCCCGGGCGGGAATCGAACCCGCACGGCCGTTTCGGGCCAAGGGATTTTAAGTCCCTCGTGTCTACCATTCCACCACCAAGGCGGGCGTTGGAATGGCAAAGATAAGAAAAAAACTTGTTTTTACCGTGCTATCGGGAGAAACGTTGCGTTTGGCGCTCCTGAAAAAAGTGTATATTTGTGTGGCCAAAAGCTGCCGAATCACTATGCGTATAACAGTCTTCTTAACAGCGGTATTGCTGCTGCTTCCCGCCTGCCGGAACAAGACGGTGGTTGACACCCGCGAGCTGGCTTCCACCGTTACGGACAAAGCCTGCACCATAATCCATCCCGGTCATTACACGGGCACCTGCCTGTACTGCGGCCTGGCCGACCTCGAAGATCCCCGCCTGCTGCCCATCCTGCAGGATCTGGTGGATGGCAAAACCCAGGTGGACTGGGCCAGTGTTCATTGTTACCAAGTGGGTGGCCCCGCCGCCGCTTATCTGGCTTGGAAAGGCAATGAGCAGCTGCTGGCGGCCGTGAAGGAGAATGCGGCATATATGTGGCAGCACCAGTATCGCACCACGGACGGCCTCATGACCGGTAATATCCAGAAAGAGCGCTTCCGCGACGGTGTATGGATAGACCTTGTCTTTTCCATAACCCCCTATATGCTCTATGCCGGCCTGGCTACTGGGAATCAGGAATACATAGACTATGCGGCCTGGTATGCCCTGAGCATGTATAAACTCCTGAAAGACCCCGCCACCAGCCTGGTATTCCAGGCCCGCGCCATGGGGCAGCTGGAGCAGGGAGAGATCTCCACCGGCAACTGGAGCCGCGGACAGGGATGGCTCTCCATGGGCCTGTCGGCCCTCCTGCGGGATTATCCCAAAGACGGCTCCCGACGGGAAGAAATCGAGACGCTTGCCCGGGAATATTACACGGCCGTGCTCAAGTTTCAGGATGCCGACGGCATGTGGCATCAACAGGTGAGCGACTGGGATTCCTTCGTGGAAACCTCCGGCAGCGCTCTGCTGCTGGCGGGAATCGGCCAGGCTATTCAGTCCGGCGTGCTTCCGGAAGAACGCACGTATGACTTCATGCGGGGCCTTCGCGGCCTGATGGCCTATGTGGATCCGGACGGATCCGTGGGCCATACCTGCCAGGGAACCCTGGTCCCCGGGCAAGCCCGGAAGGAGGATTATGCCTTCCGGCATTTCTACTTTAACGACCACCATGCCTTCGGCCCTGTGGTCCTGGCTCTGGCGCAGGCCCGCCGCATGGGCGTAAAGCGCTTCTCCCTGGATTATCCCCTGGGCTATAAGAACGAGCTGGACCGTCCCCGTACCTACGTGGCCTACAAGGAGAAACGCAAGGGAGATATTGCCTGGGAGAACGACCTCTCCGCCTACCGGATTTATTCCAGGCAGATTGGCCCCGACAGCTACAGCTGGAGTGGTGTGGACATGTTGTGCAAGAGCGTGGATTATTCCGTCATTGACAAATGGTATTCGCTGCTCGAAGCCGGCGTCTCGTATCATACCGACCACGGCGAGGGATGCGACTTCTATACCGTGGGTGCCAACCGGGGCACCGGCGGTACCGGCGTCTGGGCCGATGGCCGGCTCTGGACCTCCCAAGTCTTTGACAACTATGAAATTATCCGGAACGATCCCACCCGCATCGCCTTTACCCTCACCTACGACCCCTATGAGGCCGGCGAGGTCACCATCAC
>JAFWPT010000006.1 GCA_017509375.1 Bacteroidales bacterium
ACAAGCGGCAAGTATTTCACTATAGTCTGCTCGTCGTTGCTGATCCCCATATTGGAAGTACCTCGGCTGATAATCAGCAGGATGCTGAAGGGGAAGAGCCCTTTCGAGGCCGATGCCAACCATATCCACCACCGTTTGATGCGCTGTGGCTTGTCTGCCCGAAAGACCCTTGCCATCATAGTTGCACTTGATGTGTTTATTGTCGTACTTACGGCAGGCTTGACGCGGCTGATGGGCATCACGCCGATTTTCTTCATAGATATCCTGATGTATCTGCTGATTCAATTCGTGATATCCAAGAACATAAAGTATAGTACCCTTCCTAAGGAGTCATAATGAATACGTTTTTTGAGTTGCTTCAGATGGCGGTGGGGCGCCGTACCGGTCTTTCAGTATCATCAATGAGCAGGGAAGACTGGGAAGAATTGTGCAAGCTTGTAAGCAAGCATAATCTTCTGGGCGTGACTTTCCCTGTCATAGACAATCTGCATGACACTATGGAAGGCATGCCGCTTAACGTCTATACCCGCTGGGCTCTGGTAAAAGAAAGAATTGAGAAGAAGAACGATTTGATGCTTGTGTATTGCCGGCAGTTGTATTCGCAGTTGAAAGATGACGGATTCAGTTGTTGTCTCCTGAAAGGACTGTCTGCAGCCGCATTGTATCCGGAACCCCGTCTGAGACAGAGCGGAGATATCGATATATGGGTGGGGGGCACCAGGCAAGCTACGGTCGATTACTTGAAACAGCGCTACAAAGTGCGCAATGTGGTATATCATCACTGCGATGCCAGCGTGTTTCCCAAGATAGGAGTAGAGGTGCATTTTACTCCTACATGGATGAATTCCCCGATAGCTAACAGAAGGCTTCAGAAGTGGTTTGATGGTATTTCCGAGGAGCAATTCAGCAATTACGACCAGGAATTGGGAATAACCATTCCAACCACTCGTTTCCAGGCAGTCTATATGCTGCTGCATATTTACCGACATGTGCTCGACGAGGGTGTCGGTTTGAGACAACTGCTTGATTATTATTATCTTCTGATTAATTTGGAAAGGGACGTCCGGGCCAGGGTACTGGATGACCTCCGGAAGTTGAAACTGCTCGGCTTTGCCGCTGCCGTGATGTATGTTCTGCAGGAGGTTTTCCTGCTCAAAGATGATGAACTGTTGGTAGCGCCGGATAAAAAGGAAGGGCGCTTCCTCTTGGAAGAAATCCTGATTTCCGGGAACTTCGGGCGTTTCGATCCCAGAAATGCCCACCAGAAGAACGAACCCCGTATCAAGCATGCCAGCCGCAAGCTCCGGCGGGCCATGCGATTCCTCTGCTATTATCCTTCCGAGGTAATCTGCATGCCACTTTTTATGTTCTGGCAGTATTTCTGGAGACGAAAGCATAACTATCTATATCGAGGATAATGATTATTAGAAGCAAAGCGCCCCTAAGGCTGGGTCTTGCCGGCGGAGGCAGCGACGTATCTCCCTACAGCGATATCTATGGCGGACTGGTGCTGAACGCCACCATCAACCTGTACGCTTATTGCACCATAGAGGAACGCGATGACGGCGTCATCAGTATCGAATCGTACGATTCCGCCTGCAGCCTGGTTTATCCTGTAGCGCCTGCCCTCCCCGTGGACGGCCGGGCCGACCTGATAAAGGGGGTATATAACCGCGTAGTCCGTGACTTCGGTGTCCAGCCGGGGGCATTCCGGATTACAACTTACAACGATGCTCCTGCAGGCTCCGGGCTTGGCACGTCCAGCACGATGGTAGTCTGCATACTGAAGGCCTTCGTAGAGTGGCTGTCGCTGCCCCTTGGAGATTATGAGATAGCCCGTCTGGCATATGAAATCGAAAGAATCGATCTCGGACTGTCCGGCGGCAAGCAAGACCAGTATGCGGCTGCGTTCGGCGGTTTCAATTTCATCGAATTCCTGCCAGACGACAGGGTGATAGTGAATCCATTGAAAGTGAAACGCTGGATAAGTGACGAGCTCGAGTCGAGCCTGCTGCTGTATTTCACTGGTGCGTCCCGCAGCAGTGCAAAAATTATCGACGAACAGCGGAAGAATACATCCAGCGGCAACGAACAGGCAATAGAAGCGATGCACCGTATAAAGCAAAGTGCCGTGGATATGAAGGCGGCGGTGCTGAAGGGCGACATGGGGGAGTTTGCCCGGATAATGGGCAGCAGCTGGGAGAACAAGAAGAAAATGGCGGCCGGTATCACTAACGAAAGTATCCAGCATGCGTTTGACGTGGCTATGGCGGCAGGAGCCAAAGCCGGCAAGGTGAGCGGAGCCGGCGGAGGCGGTTTCATCATGTTCTTCGTTGATCCTGTGTATAAAAAGAAGGTTGAGATGACCCTGAAACAGCTGGACGGCTTCGTGTTGCCTTTTCTCTTCACCGACGGAGGCGCGCACGGCTGGAAAATATACGAAACGGATACAATACACAAATGAAAGCTATACTTGACAATCTCATCGAACGCTATCCTGCGCTCGCCCCTTGCAGCGGAGATATACTCAAGGCGGCCGAAATACTTGTACAATCTTATTCGGACGGAGGAAAGCTGCTGATTGCCGGTAACGGCGGCAGTGCGGCGGATGCCGAGCACATCGTGGGCGAAATGATGAAAACATTCAGGATTACGAAGACCCTGCCGGCCGGCTATTCGGAGGCGCTTGTTGCTTGTGATCCCGAACTCGGCGGTATTCTCCGTACTCACCTTCAAGGCGCCCTTCCGGCTATTGCCCTGGACGGACATATCGCCCTGAGCACTGCGTACCTTAACGACTGCGAGCCCTTGCTCTGTTTTGCCCAGCAAGTAAACGGCTACGGCAGGGAAGGCGATGTTTTCTGGGGTATTTCCACTTCCGGGAACAGCCGGAACATCCTGTTTGCAGCCGTTGCTGCCAAAGCCCGTGGCATGAAAGTGATAGGCCTCACGGGCGCCCGGGACAGCAGGCTGGAAAAGTATGCTGACGTGTGCATCAAAGTGCCGCAGACCGAGACTTTTATGATTCAGGAATTGCATCTTCCTGTATATCACTGCCTTTGCTTGATGGTGGAAAAGTATTTCTTCGGTAAGTAGCAACTGCAATACTCGGGAATAATCGGCCCTGATAATGGAAGTAGTCATCCTTGCCGGCGGCCTGGGCACCAGGCTGAGAAGTGTAGTGAGAGAACTGCCGAAGTGTATGGCTCCGGTGGCCGGGAAACCTTTCCTATGGTACTTGCTGGAACAACTGCGCGCTTTCCCTGTGACCAGGGTGATATTAAGCGTCGGTTACCTTAAACACGCAGTGCAAGACTGGGTGGCCACGCACGCGGAGGATTATCCCTACGAGTTTCGTTTTGCAGTGGAAGAAATGCCTCTGGGCACCGGCGGAGGCATAAAACTGGCCGCATCTATGGCTGAAGGCAACGAACTGATTGTCCTTAACGGGGACACTTTCTTCGATGTTGATTTGAACGCTCTCCTGCAGGCCCGCCGCAGCTCCGGCCTGCCGGTTGCCCTGGCTCTCAAGCCTATGTCGGAATTCGAACGCTATGGCGCTGTGGAACTTGGCGGGGACGGCAGGGTAGCTGCATTCCGGGAAAAAAAGTATCGTGAGCGCGGTCTCATCAACGGCGGG
>JAFWPT010000269.1 GCA_017509375.1 Bacteroidales bacterium
CTGTTCCCAGGGGCTACCTGCGCGCCACGGAAATTGCAGATAATTCCGGAATGATTTCCACCGGCGAAAGCGCAACATCCAAATTCTACCAGATATCCGGCTTGGTAAATATTGATGAAGGCTGGACCATCAAACAGAGCAACGATTTGGGCTTAGGTGCCATGCTGGGCTTAAAATTCGGAGGCCTTTGCGGCTCTTCCCTGGTGCTGGATGTGGATATGCTCGTAAAAGTAAATACCAACGGCACTATGTCATACGTACTCGGCACGGGGGCTTTCGACCTGCGCAGCACTGGCTCCTTCAATACCTTTTTCGGTCTTGGATACGGTTATGCAGTTCACCTCACCCGCTTCTTCGAACTCATGCCTTATCTGCTCGTGGCCGATGATTATATGTCACGGTCAACTTCCGGAAGCGATTCCGATATGACATTCCTGATGAAATCCGCCCTGGTTTTCGAACCGGGAGTAAGACTTGCCGCAAATGTGGCATACCCCTTGCAGGTATATGCAAAGGTTTGCGCCGATTGGCTTGCCCTGCAAGGCGAATATTATAAGTATTATAACAACCAGGCCGGTCATAAAACCGGTATAGGTGTACAATTCGGCGCAAAATGGACATTCTAAACAATAACTGATATGAGAAAAGCACTGTTAGTTGCCATGACTCTGCTGATGACAGTATCCGCAGTTTCAGTTAACGCCCAGAACAACAAGGACCGCAGAAAGTCTTTCAAGAGCTGGGACAATTATGAAATCACCACCGAAAAAGTAGGTGTTGACGGAACCAAGTTCGTAAAGGTCTGGGGCTACGGCAAAAATGTTGATGCCGCAGTAATGCAGGCCAAGAAAAACGCCGTCCACGCCTGCATCTTCAGGGGACTCCCCGGAAGTGCCACTGCCATGGCGACCCCTGCCATTTGTCCCAATCCGGACACTCTGCAGTCCAATGAGGACTACTTCCAGACTTTCTTCGCCGCAGGAGGACCCTATCTTGCCTACATCAACATGACCACCGACGGAGTGCCCTCAGGCACAGACCGCAGGCAGGTCAAAGGCGGCTACAAAGTTGGAATCTACGTTCAGGTAATGTACGACAACCTCAAGCGCAAGCTGGAGGCTGACGGTATTGCCCGCAAACTCAGCTCAGGTTTCTAGAATATGAAAAAGTTCTTAGTAATTGCAGCAACGCTGCTCGCCTGCTCCGTAGCAGGCTGGTCGCAGGCTAAGAAGCCTACGATTATGGTTGTGCCCAGCGACGCTTTCTGCGAGCGCAACGGGTTCGTTCAGCAGGTGAACACCACTGGTGCAGTCTCCACCGCCCCCGACTATGCCAGGGCGATGAAAGAGAACAGCGATATCCGCACTCTCGTATCCGCCATGGGTGATTTTATGGCAAAGAACGACTTCCCTATCCAATCCCTCGAGCAGGAGCTCAAGCGTATCCAGACCGAAGATGCCGAAATGGCTATGATGACCGGCAAAAACGGTGGCGAAGTTGACGAGACGCCTCTTGAGAGGCTCCGCAGGAGCGCCAAGGCGGACATAATCCTGGACCTCGACTACGAAATTCACCGCAACGGTCCCCGCAAGCAAGTGAGCTTCAACCTTCAGGCCATCGATGCTTATTCCTCAAAACTCATCTCCGGCAATACCGGCGTGAGCTCGGACGCCAACGTCCCCATGACTTCCCTTCTGGAAGAATGTGTGCTTAGCTTCAAGGACAACTTCCTCAGCGGCCTGCAGCATTATTTCGACGACCTTTTCGCCAACGGGCGCGAGGTTTCCATCACTTTGCTCCGTTATGACAACTGCCCCATCGATTTCGAGGAGGAGTTCGAAGTCAACGGCGATGAGTACGAGCTGGCGGAAATTATCGAGGCATGGATGGCAGACAACACCGTAAACGGCCGCTACACCACCGCCGCCAAATCTGCCAACCGCATGAGGTTCAACCAAGTACGTATCCCCCTGTATGCACAGAACATGAACGGCCGCGACGTTGCCATCGATGCAGAAGCATTCGTGAAGCCACTCGTCCGCATGCTTAAGAAAAAGCCGTACAGCCTCACCGTCGGGTCATCCCCGAGAGGCCTCGGCGACGTATGGATTACCATTGGTGACAAATAGCGTGAAAGTATGAAAAAGATTATAGCAAGCATAATTCTGTCGACTGTAGCATTACTCTCTTTCGCACAGAACAACGAAGGTAAAATGGATGACCGCGGCCGTATCGCACTGTCTCCAGTAATACTTGAAGAAAGCGCCATTCCTGCTGCAGCAGCCAATGTGGTGCTCAACAAGCTTAGCCAGATCGTCACCAAGAACGGTCTCGGCAGCGACAGCTACGACCCTCGTTTCATCATCACTGCCAACATAGTGGAAATCAGTCACGAAAGCACTGCTACAGCACCTGTAATGCAGGCCCTCGTACTTAGTCCTACCCTGTACATCGGCGATGCCGCTACCGGCACTCTCTATGCCAGCTGCCCGCTGAACCAGATAAAGGGAGCCGGCACCAACGTCACCAAGGCCTATATGCAGGCCGTCAAGATGATAAAGACCGAAGACCCTGCAGTCCAGAGCTTTATCGAGACCGGCAAAAAACGCATCATAGAGTGGTACAACACCCAGGTCGATTTCCTTATCAGCGAGGCCAACGGCCTTGCTTCCCAGGACAAGTTCGACGAAGCGATTGCGCTGCTCCTGACCGTTCCATCCGTTTGCAAGGATGCCTACGACAAGGCAATGAGCGCCGCCGCACAGATTTTCCAGCAGAAGATCGATATTGAAGGCGCCGCTCTCCTGAATACCGCCACTCATGTATGGAATGCCAACCAGAGCTGGGCCGGAGCTGATGAAGCAGCGGGTTATCTTTCACGTATTCATCCGCTTTCTTCAGCAGTCGCCGGCGGTATGAGCCTGTCCAAGACCATAGCAGCCAGAGTAAAGGAACTCGACAACCGTGAGTGGAACTTCACGATGCGCCAGTTCGAGGCCAATGTCAACCTCGAAGGCAAGCGCATCGAGGCAATGGCCGAAGTGGGCAAGGCAATGGCCAAACGCCCCGTTAACTACTACAACATGAACAGCTTCGGCTGGAGGTGATTATGAAGCGGTTTTTATTTCTGCTTCTGCTTTGGAGCCTGGTGTTTTCCTTTGCCGGCTGTGCAA
>JAFWPT010000270.1 GCA_017509375.1 Bacteroidales bacterium
AGTCTGCAAGGCTCTGGGAGTGAAGGAGGACGCGGTGGGTTCCCCTACTTTTGCCATTGTAAACGAGTATCTTGCGGCTTCGGGGCAATTGGTGTACCATTTCGATTTTTACCGTATCGAAAGGGCGGTGGAGGCTCTTGATATTGGCCTCTATGAGTATCTGGACAGCGGAGCCCTTTGCCTCATGGAGTGGCCTGAAAACATCGAAGAGCTATTGCCGGAAGAGACTCTCAAAGTAAGCATTTCGGTTAATCCGGACGGTTCCCGCCTGCTAAGTTGGGATGTATGAGACGTGCTTGTTTCATATCGCTTCTGGTCCTTCTATGCGCATGCAGACAGAGTGCCGGCCCAGACCGCAATACCAAGAAGCTGCTGGATGAACTGGACGGCTATGTACAGGCCCGGGAGATGTATATGGTGCGGAAGAAGGACCGCATGTCCGCCATGACCAAACTGCTTGAACAGACCAACGATCCCGAGCGGCGGTTCGACTTGGAGATGAACATTGCGGACGAGTATTTTTCCTTCAGTTTCGACTCCACACAGACTTATTACAAGCATTGTATGCAGCTTGCGGAGGCAGATCCGGTGCGATCGAATGACGTGAAGCTCAGGCTGGGACATCTGTATGCGAAGGCAGGCAATTATATGGAAGCATATAATCTGTTTTATGGCCAGATAGATACCGCCACGCTAACTGACGCTCAGAAAGCTGATTATCTTTTGTATTTGTATGATTTCAGCAGGGACCTCGGCGGGAATTCGGGCTTGGTGGACCGGTTTTCCGTCCCCTCTGACCGTCCTTACCGTGACAGCTTGTTGAAAATACTGCCGGTGGACTCCGAGGCCTGGCGTTCACTTCTGCGGGACAAGTTTTTGGATGGCCAGAATCTTGCGGCGGCAGACAGCATTGCACGTATTCTGCTTTCCGACCTGCGGCAGGAGGACCGTTCTTTTGCCATTCACGCATACTACCGTTCGGAAATTGCGGATAGGAGCGGCAGCTCCGGGGAAAGCTTGCTGTGGCTGGTGAAGTCTGCGGAGAGCGATATTATCAATGCCGTTAAAGACTATGCGTCTCTTACTGTGGTGGCCCAGCGCATTCTCTCCAGCGACGTGGAACGGTCCTTCCGGTATTTGCGTATAGCTCAGGAAGATGCTTTGATGTATAACGCCAAGTTGCGTCCATGGCAGATTTCCCGCTCCCTCATGGACGTAGAGAACGCTTACAGCGCCAGGAGGGAAAAGAGTAAAGAGATGACCAAGTCTATTCTTATTCTCCTCATTATACTGGCGGTGGCGCTTTCCCTGATTACCTGGTATTCATTGAACCGGACTGTTAAACTGACAAAGCTTAGACGGGAACTTGAAAATGCTTATACGAGGCTTGAGGTGGCCAACATTACCCTTAACGACCTGAATCTGCGAATCTCGAAGGCGGATAGGGTCAAGGAAGATTTTATTCTGCGCTTCCTGGAGGATTTGTCGGATGAAATATCGATCTTCCGTTCGGAGGATAACCGCTATCGCAATTTGCTCAAACAAGGAAAATCAAATGAACTTTTGAAGGAACTTGCCTTCAGCGGACGCAGCGAAAAAGCAAAGGACCGCTTCTATGAGGCCTTCGACGAGACTTTCCTGGGGATGTATCCGGATTTTGTGGAGCAGTTCAACTCTCTGCTCAGGCAAGACGCCCGCTTGTCTCCTCCCAAGGGCCGGCTTAACACGGAGCTTCGAATCTTCGCACTTATACGTCTTGGGGTGGATGACAGCAAAAAGATAGCTTCCATGCTGGATTATTCCCTGAGTACCATTTACAACTACAAAGTAGCGGTGAAAAATTCTGCGCTGGAAGACCGGGATGGCTTTGAACAGCGGGTAAAGAACCTGGGAAAGTAGTTGGATTCTATTCTTGATTTACTACTTTATCTTGGAGATGTGAATTGGCTAAACATTTGGCGTACAAATGTTTAGCTTTTTATTTTCACTACTTTAATATTCTTGTGCGCGCGTCATATTATAGGGTTTAATATTTTTGCGGCAGACAATGTGTCTGGCAACTCAATTATTAACCAATAACAAACGCAAATCTAATCCAAAGCGTATGAAAAGAATCGCAACTCTAATCCTCTTCCTGGGATTGGCACTGTCTGCGGTAGCCCAGAACCCCACTCTTACCGGTGTAGTCCGGGATAGTGCAGGCGAACCCATTATTGGAGCGTTTGTGGTCCATCAGGGAACCAGCAACGGCACCATGACCGACGCGGGCGGACACTTCCAGTTATCCGCTCCCGGAGGTGCCGCCATTGAAATCTCCTGCATAGGCTACGAGACGCAAGTTATTTCCAACGAAGGACAGCAGAACTTGGTTGTAGTCCTTAAGGATGACACCCAAATGCTTGAGGAAACGGTAGTAATAGGTTACGGAGTACAGAAGAAATCCGTAGTTACGGCCTCCATTGCTAAAGTGGATGCGGACGCTCTCGGAGTAACTGCTCCTACCCGTGTCGATGCCGCACTCAAGGGCCTCACGGCCGGTGTGACCGTTACTTCTTCTTCCGGCCAGCCTGGCGCCGCTGCCCGTATCCGCGTTCGTGGAGTCGGCTCCATCAACTCTTCGGACCCTATTTATATTGTAGATGGAATGCCTATCTCCGGCGGCATCGACTACTTGAACCCGAACGACATCGAGAGTATCGAGGTTCTCAAAGATGCGGCTTCCGGTGCCGTTTACGGTACACGTGCCGCCAATGGAGTTGTCCTCGTCACCACCAAGAAGGGAAGCAAGGGCAAGGCCAATGTGGATTACAATTTCTCCTACGGCTTATCCAGCCCCTGGAAAGAGCGTGAGGTCCTCAATGCAAGTGAGTATGCTCTGCTTATCAATGAGGGTCTTATAAACGCCGGAATGGCTCCTCGCTACGCCGACCCGTTCAGCTATGGCGTAGGAACCAACTGGCAGAGGGAGGTCTTCAATTATAATGCTCCCCAGCAGACCCATGAACTGTCCGTGAGTGGCGCTTCTGATGCAGTAAACTACTATCTCTCACTTGGTTATACGGACCAGCAAGGTATAGTCGGCGGAAATTTCAACCGTTCCAACTATAACCGTCTGACTCTTCGCTCCAATACTGGCTTCACGCTGTGGGATGAGAGCAAGGATCGTGATTATCTGAACAAGATGCTGCTCAACACGCAGCTTTCTTATGCCAAAATCAGTTCCAAGGGAGTCAGCGAGAATTCCCAATGGGGTTCTCCGCTTGGCTCGGCATTGGCCCTTTCTCCTATTTTGGGAGTCTATGCTTCAGATGCCGATGTGGACAATTATCGTACGATCTATGCCGGCGAAACCCTGCTGACCGACGCAAGCGGCCGTATGTACATGATTCCCGGCGGTTCCTACAATGAAATGGTTAACCCTATCGCAGACCTCTCCCGTCCGGCGAACAATAACTGGAGCCATAAGTTCGTAGGCGCCTTGTCCGGCGAACTCCAGCTGTATGACAATCTCAAATTCCACTCGTCCTTCTCTGTAGATATGAGTTTCTGGGGCAATTACGGCTATACGCCTCTGTATTATCTGTCCGGGAATAACCATGCTGTCACTACCGAAGTGAACGCCCAGTATGAGAAAGGCCTTGTGTGGCAGCTGGAGAACTATCTCACTTACAATAAGGAGATTGGCGAGCACAGCTTCTCCGTCCTCCTTGGCCAGAGCGCCATGGAAAATACCAGCGACGGAATATGGGGTAACCGCAGGGATATCGCCGAGGAATGGTACAGCAAACCTTATATAGGCAATGCCCCTGACAATAACGATGACCCAGACAAGCAGCACGCCAACGGCTGGTTCAATTCCCCTTACCGACTGGCCTCTTATTTCGGTCGTATCGACTACAACTACGCCGAACGCTACATGGCCCAGCTTACCTTCCGCCGCGACGGTTCTTCCCGCTTCGGAGCCGACAATAAATGGGGTAATTTCCCTTCCGTCTCCGTTGGCTGGAATATTCATAACGAGCCCTATATGACTCTGCCTCAGTGGCTTTCCACAGCCAAGCTCCGTGTCTCCTGGGGTGTCAACGGTTCCGATGCCTTCGATGCATTCCGCTACACGACTCTCACCTCAAACAACAACAACTACATAATCGGTGCAGACGAGACCACGGCCCAGGGCGTCAAGTCTTCCGGTCTTGCCAATTCCGGTCTCCACTGGGAGCGTTCCATACAGACCAACGTAGGCCTCGACCTCGGTTTCTTCAAGAACGCCCTCACATACACCATCGAGTATTATCATAAGGCAACCGACGGAATG
>JAFWPT010000271.1 GCA_017509375.1 Bacteroidales bacterium
CTGGTCATCCTTTCCGGCGGAGAACCGCTGGTGAGGGAAGACATTGTGGACTGCGGCGCACGCATACACAAGCTGGGATTCCTGTGGGGCATGGTCTCCAACGGAAGGCTCATGAGCGCCGCCAGAATCGAGCAGCTGGTAAAGGCAGGAATGGGGAGCGCCACCATAAGCCTGGACGGGATGGAAACTGAGCACAACTGGATGAGGGGCGTTCCGGACGCTTTTTCCCATGCTTCCGAAGCTATACGCGACCTGGCCTCCAGACCGGAGATGGGCTTCGACGTGGTGACCTGTGTCAACCGCCGGAATTTCAGCCAGTTGGAAGAATTGAAAGAGTATCTGATATCGCTCGGCCTGAAGCAGTGGAGGGTATTTACGGTATTCCCCGTAGGGCGCGCCGCAAGCGACCCGGAGTTACAGCTTACGGCAGAGGAATACACCGCCCTGATGGATTTTATCGTACGCACCCGGAAGGAAGGACGCATACACCTCAGCTACGGCTGCGAGGGCTTCCTGGGACGTTACGAGGGCAAAGTCCGGGACCATCTGTTCAGCTGCCAGGCAGGCCTCAGCATTGCTTCCATACGCTGTGACGGGTCTATCTCCGGCTGCAACAGCATTCGCTCTCATTACGACCAGGGGAATATTTACACCGACGATTTCGTAGATGTTTGGGAGAACCGCTTCGGGGCTTACCGGGACCGGTCGGTGTTCCGCGAGGGGAAGTGCGCCGGATGCAAATGGTGGAAATGGTGCCTGGGGAACGGAATGCATCTGCGGGATGACAAGGGGAAACTGATTCTCTGCAATTTGGAACGAGTGTTATGAAAAAGAACGTATTGAAATATGTAGTCTCCTTTCTGCTGGCGGGCGTGCTGGTTTATTTTGCCTTCCGCGGAGTTGACTGGGCGGCATTCTGGACTGGCCTGCAGCAGACCCGCTGGGGCTGGGTGGCCCTGTTCATAGTGTTCTCCGCCTTGGCCCTGGTGCTCAGGGAAGAACGCTGGAGGGAGATAATCAAGCCTCTGGATGCCTCCGCCGGGCGCCTTGACGTGTGGGATTCCATCAACGTGGGCAACCTCGTGAACGTGGTGCTCCCCGGAGCGGGAGAATTCGTGCGCAGCGCCTACGTATCTCGCAACAAGCGGCTCAGTTACGACAAGGCTCTCGGGACAATAGTCTGCGAAAGGACCTGCGATGTGGTAGCCATCGTGCTGCTGTTTGCTTTGGCCCTGGCTACGGGGTGGGACAAATTCGGCGGCTTCTTCATGGAGCAGATATGGCGCCCCATGACAGGCAAACTGAGTTTTTCGGTCTGGTGGCTGCTGGCCGGGGCTGTGGTCTTAATAGGCGGAAGTTTCTGGGCCATTTTCCATTGGAGCGGGAGCAACAAGTTCTGCGGTAAGATTGCCGGGTGGATACGCGGCCTGGGTGCCGGTTTCGCCAGCATAGCGAAGATGGAGCACAAATGGCTGTTCTTACTGCACACGGTAGGAATATGGGCCATGTACGTGTGCATGAGCTGGGCCGGATTCAAGGCGCTCCCCATGCTGGACTCGCTCACGTTTTCAGACGCCCTTTTCATTTCGGCGGTAGGCAACATAGCTTCGGTGATTCCGGTTCCGGGAGGCATAGGAGCCTATCACTATCTGGTAGCACTCACCCTCCAGAGCATCTACTCAGCAAGCTGGGACACGGGTATCCTCTACGCAACCCTCTGCCACGAATCCCACGCCATCCTCATCATCGTGCTCGGCATAATCTCCTACGCAAGTTTCACCCTGCGCAAGAAATCCTGACTTGATATTAGGCAGTCCGCGTTTTTTTACTATATTTGCAGTCCTTTTGGTCCCGTAGCTCAGTTGGATAGAGCAACAGCCTTCTAAGCTGTGGGTCGCGCGTTCGAGTCGCGCCGGGATCACGAAATGAAAAAGCCTCACCCGGAGGTTTTCCGGGAAGAATAATTGAATAGAATAATGAAAAAGTCTTTTTTTATTGCTTTGATGGTTGTTGTCGCTTTTGCCGCAACCAGCTGCTCCACCACTCTCAAGTCCATTAAGGAACCCCTCGTCCACTTCCAGCTCAA
This sequence comes from Bacteroidales bacterium, assembly GCA_017509375.1. The sequence goes on from JAFWPT010000271.1 coordinate 2,087, forward strand.
TTCAAATGACTATGTCCTTTCCGAGCAGGTTACTGGAGAGGCTTCCGTAGTGCGTGTTCTCAACATTGACTGGGCCCGTATCTTCACCAACAGGTTCGGTACTGTTTCAACTCCCATTTTCGGAACCACTTCCACTGTTTCCTTCGACCAGATGTACGCCGTGTACGATCTCCTCGAGAAGCACCCCGGCTATGATTTCGTCATGTATCCCCAGTTTACAACAGTCTCCGAAGGCTTCCAGGGCATCTACGTGAAGAATACCATCAAAGTTACCGCTCGTCTCGGCAAGATGAAAAAATAAGCGCTCTTTCCAGCGCGTGCATGGAGGGTGTATTCTAAGACTTTTCCAAGGAATACATCCTCTTTTTTTTTGAAGAAAGCACCGCCGCCGCAATATACGACATGCGGCGGCTACAGTACGGACGCTGCGGGGAGCTCCTTGATGAAAAGGCTCTCCTCGCGCCCGACTATCGCGGCAACCTGCTCGTCTGAGCCGAGTATGCCGCTCTTGCTATTGCCCACATCATAAAGAAAATGGCCGCCATATCGTCCGCCAGAGGCTGATAGGGCTCATTCCGTCCATGAAAATGGTCTTTTTTGTGGATAAACTGCCGAAATAATGGGTCCCGTACACGAAATTGGCCTCTTTTGTGGACGATTCACGGAAATGACTGGCTCCACGTGTCTCATCACATTTTCACCTATTTTCTGCAGTTGTGTCCGAGAGAAGGAGAATTCGGTATAATCGACAGCATTATTAATTTGCTGGAATCGGTTAAGGTTGAGATTGCAAAAAAGAGTATGTCGCAAAGCTGAGAAGCGTCCTTGAAGGGGAGAGCCTGACTGTCCTGGATGCAAATGTCAAGCAAGCGGATCCTGAATTGATACGCAAGGAAATGGAAACGTTGGAGCACTTCCGCTTGCGCAAACCGCACGACACTCCTATGTGTCAGTTTTACGGATATCTGCTGGACAATGACTTATATACTTACGAGCCAATAGACTGGGAGTCGCTCGGAGCGGAAATAAAGCCGACGCCTCTAGTGCAGAATCCCTTGTTTGATAAGACCCTCGAGGATATGTACGAAGAACAGTAATATTAGGTTTTCAGCAACCAGCCAAAGTATTCTTTACATTGAAATCTCAACATAAAGGCTCTCTTGCCTTTCTTCATAAAGGAAAATGGGGAAAATTATTGCAATCTTTTCTCCATTATAGACTTGGATCTTGTAGAACGGAGAGTGGTTCTGAAGTCCGTTGAAGATAGGGCAAAACTCCAGCATGTAGCCGCCATCAAGAAGGACTGGATGAGTAGACAGTTTTAAATACAAAATGTGAGGAAAACGTGAGTGGTCGTTTCTGCATTTTATAACGCGCTGATAATAAAACGATTACTTGATGCGTTCCACGTCCTTCTAAGCTGCGGGTCGCGCGTTCGAGTCGCGCCGGGATCACGCTTCCAAGCCGCCTTCATCATTCCAATTTAAAACAGACTCGCTATGAACAGAATCCTCATTCTTATTGACGTATGAGACCGTAAAGTTAACCAATTGTACCGATTTCGCAAAGGGGCTGCAACTCTCATTCCGATTGCCGGCGATTAGGCAAAATAGTCGCAAACAAAGGAAGAATCGTTGTAAAATTCTCCCGGAGAAATTGTGTCCTTTGCTGTCGATAAATATTGAACACGCACACGCAATGTACAACGACAAATCACACTCAAAGTATTTCGCACCGTACTCGGAGGTAGTATATGCAATCACCGAGAGCCTCTTTGCGGCATCCGATACCGAGACCTACGACGGAAATGCCACTCTCGAGGACTTTGCAGTCTTTGACCTCTGTGAGTAAAAACCATCTATCCATGAATAATCTTACACAAAATCACTACAGCGCTCCGGAGGTGAAGATTCTTTTCATCTGCGTCGACCCGCTATGTACGAGCTCGCGACTCGAAACTGCGACCCATGAGGGCTACGAAACATTTGACCTGTTCGAATAAAACATTCCAATCATGAGAAAAGCTATATTTTTTGCATTGACTGCAATGGCGATACTTTCTGTCGCCTGCCAAAAAGAGAATTTCGAGGAACAGCCTGTCCCTGCCGACTCCAATGTGGTTGTATTCACAGCCAACGTCCCCACCAAGACCGCCATCGACTCCAATGACGAGGTAGTCACCTGGGTTGCCGGCGACGAGGTCAAATTCGTCTGGGAAGGCGGCTCGACCACCGCATCCGCTTCCGCTTCCGGTGCCAGCACCACCTTCAGCGTCGAAGTCGGCGAAGGCATCACTGAGCTTTATGCCGTATATCCCGCTTCTGCTGGCGGTGCCTACGACAGCGGCAACGTAAACGTCCACTTCAACGGTTCCCGCACCGACGGCACCTTTGCCGCCAACGACATCTGCGTAGCCAAGGCCGTCAAGACCGGCGACGTCTGGAGCACCACTCTGGCCTTCAAGAATGTGGCCTGCCTGCTGAAAATCGGCGTTATGGGCAACGATATCACCAAGATTCAAGTAGTGGGCGGACGCGCACCCGCTGAGGCTCAAAACATTTCAGGTTATCTCCCTGTAAGTTTCGACGGAAGCGGTGACCCAGTGTTCGGCACTGCAACCAGTACCGGCACGTCAGTCAGCCTGTCCATCTCCGGCCCCGGCGATTACTACATCCCCGTTTTGCCTGACGTCGTCCTTTCCGACGGTTTCCGTATCGGTTACTTCAAAGGTGAAGATCAGCTCACTCCGTTCTTCTATGCCGGCTCGTTCACTACCGAACGCGGCAAGATCATAAAGCTCACCAATCTGGATGAGAAAGCCGGCCAGTACTACGTCACTCCTTCCGGCGCCGGCTCAAAGGCTGGACAAAGCTGGTCTAATGCCATGGGTGTCACCGAATTCAAGGCCTTTGTAACCGACCAGGACAACCACTTCCTCCTTAAGGGCTCCACCTTCCATTTCTCGGCTGATGAGTTCTCCTTCGGCGACGATTACCTGGTATTGAATTACCCGGATCACGGCAATGTCGCTTTCACTCTGGAAGGCACCTACAATTCCGAGTCAAGCATGACCACCTTCGTCGGCCGTACCGCCACTTCCGGCACTACCGCAGGCGTGCTCTGGCCGCAGAATAACTCATACATCACCGTCAAGAACGTCAAGTTTACGGGCACAAATGGTGCGTCCAATGCGTCTGCCATCCGTATGAACAACAGTGCCAAGGAACTGAATCTGGACCACTGCATTTTCGATGGCAACCAGACTAGCGGAAACGGCAGCGGCATTTCCCTATTCAACAGCGCCACCGTGAATATCAGCAACTGCGTATTCAAAAACGCTACCGGTGCCGGCGGAATCATCCACGTCAATCACGCCAGTGCGAACGTGAACATTGTGGACTGCGAAGCCAGCAATATCACCAAGAATGCCCTTTATGCACAGTCCTTCAACACGTTTACCTGTACAAGGGTAACGTTCAGCGATAATAATGACGCAGGCGAATACGGTGCCGCAGCCTATATTTCCGGTGCTGGAACCATCACCTTCGACGACTGTGACTTTATCCGCAACCACTCCTCCGTCCAGGGCGGTGCCATCTGCATCAACGGAACCGATGTTACCACCACTTTCACGGACTGTGAATTCATTGACAACGATTGTGACCAAAGAGGCGGCGCCGTCATGATTGAAAATGCTAATGACAATACGACCTTTACACGCGGCAAGTTCCAGGGGAATAACGCCAACGGTGCCGACAATACAAAGGCGGCAGGTGCAGCCATTTATTCCTACGGATCATTCAGCTGTACAGATGTGCTCTTCAAGGAGAACTACAATTTTGTTGGAGAAAACACACAGTCTGGTGGCATCATCCGTATCCAGCAATCGGGAAAAGTCGGTCACTTCGACGGCTGCGTGTTTGATGGGAACTATTCGA
>JAFWPT010000272.1 GCA_017509375.1 Bacteroidales bacterium
ACAAAGACTATATCAGTACTCGTGACCGTACAGAACAAGGAACCTTTCCTTGAGAAAGAGGACTGGGGCACCCTGGGTGTGTCTGCAGGAAACAAGATGTTCACTACGGACGAAAACGGTATTCTCCGCTTGAATCTGACTGCCTTGCCTGTACGTCCTTACTTTGGACTCGGTATCGGAAATGCAGTAAAATCCGACAGGCGGGTCACATTCATGTTCGAGTTCGGGGCCTGCTATACCGGTGGCTTGTCCCTCACTGCCATGGGAGAAAATACCGATACTTTCGAGAAAGGTTTGCTGCCTATCACTTCCGCAGACCTCAACAATGAGGATATGGGAATTATCGACTACATGTCCAAAATCCCTGTTCTTCCGATGCTTAAATTCGGTCTCTTTGTAAGATTATTCTAAATCACCTTAATTATGAAAAAGATTATTATCAGCATTTTTGCTTTGGCGGCCGTTCTGGTAGTTTCCTGCGACAAGCAGCCGCAGCCCGCACCGGATGGTGACAATCCTGCCGAGTACAATTATGAAAAGCCTAAAATCGCCGCTCCTGCCAACCTGGATACCCATTTCAGTATGATTGTGGATCCCGGTCTTCCGCAGACAGGGATGAAGAATACCAGGGGCCTTTTTGACAAGGTAAAGAACATCACCTTCCCTCCCGGACACACCGGAATAATCGAGTTTGAGCAGGATGGCCCCAAGGAGGTTCCTTTCAAGGTGGTGGAGAGCACCAGGGCTATGACCAAGGTAGAGTTCCAGACCTCCGGTATTATCCAGTCTATCTCTGCTTCCTGGAATGATGATAATGTGATAACGTTGGAAGCAAAGCTCGGTACCGTAGTTGTCCCTCTTAGCGGAAGACTGGAAGTACCTGCAAGCAGTTTTGTAGCCTACGTCCAGGACGTATGCCGCAACTGGGATGTCGTAGAAACCATCGTGAGGGTGACGGGTGACGACGTACCCGCCGATCTCGGCGTAGCCAAGACATTCGCTGGCTGTGACTTGAATAAGATTGTCGAATATGTCATCGATAAGGGTATCAAAGTAGATCCGGTTGGCTCGGAGTACAATATCAAGAAACTCATGCTCGACCCTTCCGGCAAGTTTGGCGTATTTTACGAAGGCCGCGATCCGTCATACGGCGTGTATAAACTGCAGGGCAATAAGTTCTCTTACACTATCGCCAACGATCAGCTGAAGGCTTTGGCCGGTGAGGTTACCGGAAAGTTGTCCATCATAAACAGCTTCGGACGTCTGGAACTTAAGGCCACCCTCCATGACGTAAACGGCAAACACTATGCTGGCGAAGCAATCCTCAAGCTTCAGTCTGAAGTAGCTCGCTGACAATAAGTTTCATTCTGTAACTGTTCCGGTAATGAGGCACCGTCGTTTATATGCTGTCGTGGCATTTGCACTCTTTTTGCCACTGCTTTTCAGTTCCTGCGGAGAGAAGGAAGTAGTTATTAAACCCAGTGTCAACGTAAAGTCTTCCGACTGGCAGAGCGTGCCTTCTGCAGGAGGAACAGTACAGTTGAACGATATCACTGTTGAATTCCCGTCCGGCGCTTTCGGCAAGGGCGGGAAAGTTGCGGTCACCCCTGTAAAAAAAGGCTCCGTAGAAGCTGCACAAGGGCGGGAACTTTCCGAATTTTACCAGTTGGTGTTCCCGGCCGAAGGCGTAAAGGAGCCCTTTACGATCAGCCTGAATTACGACGGAGACGTAAACCGAGTACTGTTTCTGACAGAGTCTCCCAAAAGGGAGCGCTATACAGGGGAGATACGCCTGCATCCCGCAGTCTTGTCTTCCAGCAACAAAAACGGTGCGGTGACCGCTACGATTCCGGGAATCGACGCTACGGAAGGGGAGCAGCCGTTCTTTACGGTCGGCCTGATAGACGGCAGCGACTCTGCAAAACCGTCCACCAAGGCAAACGACGTATTCTCATACACCCTTGACTGGTGTCCGCCCAAGAAAAATGCCGCCAAGTATGAGCCGTACAAGGATGAAATCCTTGGGATTATCCGGAGTGAGATGCAGGATATCGTGCAGGTTTACTTCGACCTTGGCATAGAAGTTTCTACCAGTGCCGTCCCCTATTCCGTCACTCAATTGAGCGGCGGAAAATGGGGACAGCATAACTCCGACCGCTTCGTCAAGACCAGCGGCACCGTGGAGTACAACATAGACAAATTCTATGATCTGGTGTCCAAGGGCAAGCCGTACGATAAAGATCTTTATGCCCAGCTGCAGCAGACCATAATCCACGAAACTTTCCATTGGATTCATGAGGTTATGTACGACCCCAGATGCGCAAGCAAGATCTGCATTACCGGCTACAACGAATGGTCCATGCTGTCGGAAGCTATGGCAACTTGGCTGGAAAAGTTTACGGGAGACCATAAGATAAGCGAGAATTGTCCCGGTTTTGCGGACAATTTGATCTTCGACTTCTTCTGTGACAACGGGGAGAGCTTCGAGATGACGGGGTATGGCATGGGCCTGTTCATTCAGTGGCTGTCGAACCGCACCTCCAACAAAGAGATTATCAAGATTCTCGATTATCAAAAAGCCAACGGCGGGCTTCTGTATTCTGCGAAGTTGCGCAAGGCTTTTGACGCATTCCTCACGGAACATAAATTGGAGTTCTTCAAGCCATGGGACAACTGGTCCAAGTTCATCTGGAACGTTCTGGACGGCAAGGAGGATAACCGTATAGATACTAAGGCCTATGGTCTGGAGTACAAGATGAAACTCAAGCATGACAGCACTCCGCTCAGAAACGCTCCCGTGTATAATTACGGGCGCACCATACAGCAGATAGTGCTGGAGCCGAGTCTTAGGTCAAAACTGCAGGAAAACCCAGGTCTTTGCCTTGCATATACGCAAAAGGGAGATAATCTCCGTACATGGATTTGCACTTCGGACTTTGCCAGAAAGGCCAGCGTGGACAAGAATAAGCCCTATGCCATGCCCGGGAAAGACGTACTTGCAGCCAACTACCATTATGTTATAACCGAACGCATCGAACAGGACGGCTCGCCGAAAGTCATTAACAATGACCTGCTTATCGAAGCGGTTCCATGGCCCGAGTTCGTGTCTTTCGAGACCGGCAAGT
>JAFWPT010000273.1 GCA_017509375.1 Bacteroidales bacterium
ATGCCGTCTATAAGGTTAATCGCATTGATTATCAGCACCAGAAGAAACACCGTGAAGGGCATGCCAATATAAAATGGTATTCTCTCTATCCCGAAAAGGCCGAAGAAGCTGTTCAGCCACAGGCCGGAAGAGACAAGGAGCGCCGATGCCAGAAACTGGACTAAGAATTTTACTTTATATCCCATTCCGGTCAAATCATCCAGGAGCCCGACCACATACAGGAGCATTGCGCTGCCCAGCATAAAAGACAGCCTGATTATCAGCACCCCGTCCGGCTCAGGAGCATTCATCATCTTGGTACGGTAAACCACACCGACGCTGAAGGCGATGACAATCATCAGGACCGGCATGAATGACATCCCTCCCAGCCTGGGAACAGGCGTTTTATGCACCTTTCTGGCATCAGGCATATCGAAAAGCTGATTCTTGTATGAAACATTAAGTATCATACGGATAATTGACGCTCCCACCACTGCGGCCAGGATGAAGTCAATCGCTATAATCAAGTAAAGCAGTTTCATTATCTACGGCTATTCTTTTTTCTTTTCTCTTCGACATACAACTTAGGAAGAGTGGATAAAATCAATCTGCAGCGCTGTAATTGCTTTTTGGGATTCTGGAAAATCCTGTAGATGAATTCCAGATGGGCCTTTTGCATCCATTTCGGGCAGCGGGACTCGGAGAGGCCGCTGAAGAAATTGAATACGGCGCCTACTCCTATCATCACTCCGCTGTCAAGATATGGGAGCAGCCTGTTCATGAAGCGTTCTTGTTTGGGAGCTCCAAGGGCAACCCATATCACTCTTGCTCCGTCTTCGTTGACTTTGCGGGCAATTTCAGGGTAATCGAAATCCTCCACCTGACGGAACGGGAGTTCCATAAAAGTCATGCCGGCTATATCGGGGTTTACCTCGGACAGCTTGCCTCTCAACGCATCCAGGGTCTTCTGGTCAGTTCCCAGGAAAAACATCCTGTGCTTTCGCTCATATACGATATCCCGGAAGATATCGGAGCCACAGTATTGCTCGTATTTGACTCCGTATATGGATTTCAGATAAACCGGCACCCAACTGCTGTCGCAAATGGAAAACAGGCTGCCGTTCACCACTTCCCGGTATGAATCATCCCTGTTGGCCGTGCTCAATACGACCCCGTCCGACACACAGATGTAACCCTTTTTAGCTGTGGCGACAGCCTCGTGCACCTTCTGTTTATCGAACTCGTAATTTATGTTAAAGTAAGTATTCATGTCTCAAAAAATAGAAAAGCGGAAATGTTTTCTGACCTTATTCCAGTCTGGAAAAGCCCTCCGGAGTTTATTGAAGCTGGAATAGGACAGCACCTTCCTCTCCCCCGAAGTACGCCTGAGCCGCAGAGGCACGTCATCCCCTTCGGATATGACTCCGGAAGTGACCCGCATTCCGGCAGGAGCCTGCCCGGTTTCCGAAAGGCAGAAATTCGGGCCTATGCTGCAGCTTAATGAATCTTCTTCCCTACCCTCTAGCCTTAGTTTTCCGTCAACGACATTGTCATAGACTTTATTGTTGTAATTCGCCCGGCCGATAATCTTTTCTACGGAAGCTACCCTCCTCGAGTCTATGCAGTAACTGTTGGCGATTCCGGTAATTACGTTTCCGTACACCTGCAGGTTGTAGGCTCCGTCATCCAGAAAGATTCCGCGGTTGTCCTTCATGCCGGAATAATTGGAAATGATGTTGTAACGGATTACCGTTGAATCATTTAAGGTGCTTACATATATAGCGCCGGAGTCCATCAGCGTATTCTCCTCCAAACTGCTCAGATAGTAGTCGGAGTATGTAATGCTGTTCCCTTCTACCACACCTGATACCCCATTGACTTTTGCATTACGGAAACCGTAACCGACATCTATAGCCGAGTAAGCGAAGTCCAGGAAAGAATTGTCGGCTATATAATAGTTTTGTCCGGAACATGAAACGCATGGAGCATTTGTCAATGCAAGACCGCAGTTCTCGAAGCGGTTGCCGCGGACGACGGTATTAGTGGATTTGTGCGAAGAGGATACTCCGGAGTACTGGCAGCCGGCAAAGACACAGTCAGAAACAGTAAGATTGTCTGAATTCCTGCTGTAAACAGCCTTCTCGCTGTAAATATTCTCAAAGCGGCAATCATGCACTGCCGCCCTGCCCAATTTCGCCAAATAGAATTCGATGAGTCCGTTTTCCGAATTACGCTTGTTACCCTTAAAAGTTAGGCCGGAGATATCAATGGCGGCCAGGCTGCTTCCGGGGCTTACGATAAGGAAGCGGGAAGCCGAACACTCATGGACACTGCCGAGACCTTCCGACAGGACAGCCCTGTTGCCGTTTACCCGGAAAGAGACACCTTCGGCCTTGATATTGAACAAGCGGAAACGAGGCATCAGGCCACCGTAATTACTATCGTCGTTCACGTTCCAGTCACCTCCGTATCCTCCCGAAAGGTCGTGCGCAACGAAATATATGTATCCGTCTTTTATCTCCTTGATGCGATATACTGAACTGGTGTACCAATGAGTAATGCGTATGTACGCGTCACGTGCATCCGGGACATCTGCAAAATCCGCTTTAATTCTGAACAGCTTATCGGCCCGGCTCACAAGCTCCGCTTTTTCTTCTGCCGTGTAAGTCCTGCTCCATGCAGGCACCAATGTGCCTTCCGGAGACAGGAATGCAACATCATAGTTCATTGAGCCTCTGATCAGGTCTCCCGGCTTGTAATCTGGTCCCGCCGCTATAATAACAGCATCCCGCCCACTGATGCTTACGCTCGCATCGGGAAAAACAACACCGCGAAAAGCTATATGGTCTTCAGAGAAATAATAAGTGCCAGGATTGATCTGCACTTCCACTTCCCGCACTCCGGCCTCAAGTTCGCAGATGATAGAAGCTCCTATATAATCGAACTCAGCCTGGGACGAAACGACTATTTTCGCCCCAGCCACGGCCGGAAGCAAAACGGCAGCGGCCAGCGACAGTAAATAATGTACTCTATTCGACATCTACTACCCTGTCATCCCCCGATCCGAAGCGGACAAAAAACATCTTCTTTAAATCTGGACGGTAAACCATAGTATCCCACAAATCATCGGTAACAGTACCGGGCACCCTTACGTTACAGGCATAGCCTTCGGAATCATTTCCATAAACAATCCGGTTGCAGGCTCCTATTACTATGATGGGGAAACTGAAGCAATAATCTGTAAAAACAGAATTATCTGTAATTACTGCATCGGCGTGCGCATGAC
>JAFWPT010000274.1 GCA_017509375.1 Bacteroidales bacterium
CGGATATGGCAGCGGGAATGCGCTGCTCGGAGCCGGCCCTGACAATCAAAGCCTTATCAGGATAGGAGCCGCGGAGGTCCTCCCTGTTATAGTCTCTCGGATCATCCCTGTAGCCGCTATGGTTGTAGCCTCTGGGATCGTCTCTTACGTCCCTGCGGTCGTAGTCGCGGCGGTCATAGTCGCGGCGGTCGTAGTCCCTGCGGTCTCTGCCTTCCCGTATGTTGCGGAAGCGTAATGCTATCCCGGCTCTCTCCGATATCAGCCAGTCTTCTGCGAAGTAGTCGAAAGAAGGGATAGTGGCTATGGTCTGGATGTACTGGTCGTAAGAATCGTAGAGTTCAAGGGCAATCTCAAAGTTGGCGTTGCTGCCGTGGACATCGTCCTTGATGTATTCGGGCCCGGTTTTCCCCGGACGGAGGCTGAGCAGGATGGTGTAGTCGTTGTAGGGACCCCAGTAGAGCGGCTCGTCCGCTTTCATCCGGAAGCTGGGACTCTCGAAGCGGTCTTCGAAGTGGCATATCAGTCCGTTGCCCATTTCGGCTGTGATTCCGCCGTCGGAGGAGCGGGTCTTGCAGTTGACCACTTCGCCCATGCGGAAACGGTGGCGGAACAACGAAGAACGATGTATCTCGTTGATAGTCCTGGACAGGCGCATGGTCGGGGGAGCCGGGGTCTGGCGATAGGTGATGCCGGCGTTTTCTCCGGTCAGTATCTCCATGACCTTTTCGCTGAACTCGGAGGGCTTGTACATGTTCTCCAGCTCATAACCGCGCAGCCCCAGGCCGCTCAGTACGTCTTCATGGTTGATGATGCGGGAACGCGTGAGGGGGATGCTGAATGAGGCTATTGCCGGGGTGTTGATGTCCCGGAGCGCCATCCAGCTTTCTACGCCCTCGGCCTTGTAGATAACGCCTTCTTCGTATTCGGCCTCTAACCAGCCCCATTGGGTCAGGTCGCCGACCACCGTGCCGTTGGCCTCGCAGAGAACCGCCTTAATGGTATAGCGCTTGCCGGAGAGGGGGTCCACCATGGATTCGCTGTGGTCTTTGTCATCTTCCACGGGCTCCAGGCGCACGAAACGGTCATTTCCCCAGTCGATGTTCAGCTCGCTTAAGACTGCGCCGTTCCCGCGTCCGCGGGCTTCAAGCATGGCAAGCTTAAGGTTGTTGCGGTGGAAACGATATCCTATGGGACCTACGTGCCATGCCGCAGCCCGGACCGGGTCCCCGTCAGGGTCGTATGGAATTACGTATCCGGCATAAGTGACCTCGGAACTTCTGGACAGGCGGCTGTCGTAATTGAAGCGGACGAAGTCCCTGGTGAGCACTTCGAAACCTCCGAAGGAACGCTCCATTGCCAGATTCTCGAAGGGGATAAGTACCTGACCATCAGTGTCGATTACTCCCTTCAGGCCGTTTTCCGAGCTGGTGGCTATGGCCTGGCCGTTACTGAAGGAAGGGGAGTAAACGAACTGAGGCGGCCAGATTTCCTTTCCCTCTATGTCATAAACGCCCCATGCGAACCCACCTTCTTCGACAGGGCGGTTGGCAGTTATAAGGTTTTCCCTGTAATTGATATTCACTGAAGTGCAGACGAGAGGAATAATAACCTTGCCCTGGGTGTTGATTACTCCGTGGTACTTGGTCTTCTCCTGTTTGCAGCTAACCTCGGCGAGACCGTCCTTGAAGCGCTTGGCGCCTTCGTATTGCGGCTCGATTACCCAGTTCTTGTCCTTGTCTTGATAGCCGTAGAGTTTTGATACCTTGTCTTTTACAGGCTTGAGGTCCTGGGCGTTGGCGCCTGCCGCGAATATTATGGCGGCGACGCAAGCGAATATCATCCTTTTGTACATAGTTTTAAAAAGCTGAAGTTCTATTTGCAAAGTTAATATAACTTGCGGAAAGAACAAAAGCTTGAATAATAAGCAATTTATGCCTATATTTCGAAAGTATGAAAAAGGTATTGGTCTTTCTTTTCCTCTTTTGGTCTGCCGCCGCTTATCCGCAGTCAGATTCACTGCTGTACAGCGTCAGGGGAGTAGTCCGTGACTATGATACGGGAAAACCGCTTCAGGCCGTTGCGGTGGCCGCTCCGGGCACCAGTATCGCTGTGATAACGAACAGGGACGGTACCTTTGTGATCAAGTGCCCGTCTCCTGTTGAAACCTTGAATTTCTCCCTGTTGGGGTACAGAAACATGCGGCAGGCGACGCCTGACGCTCCCGGCAAGGTGATGAGCGTGCGTATGGTCCGGGGAGCTTTTACGCTGGACGCTGCGACGGTGATGACAGGGGATCCGCTGGCGATTCTGGCCCTTGCCATAGAGCGCAGGCCTTACAATGCTCCTGACATGCCTGAACTGCTGGATTGCTTCTACCGTGAAACAGTCCAGAAGTATCAGCGCTATATCTATGTCTCCGAAGCAGTTACGAAGGTTTATAAATCGGAGGGGACAGGATTCTCCGTGCGCGACCGGGCATCGGTGGTGAAAAGTCGTCTGCTTACCAGCCCGCGTCAGTCCGATACCCTCGGTGTAAAGGTGCAGGGCGGCCCTGCGATGACTGTGGACCTGGACCTGGTGAAGAACGGCGGAGTCATAATAGATAATGAAGAACTGCAGAACTATCATCTGGAGATGAAGGCTCCGGAAATGATAGATAACCGTATGCAGTTCGTTATAGGCCTTTCTCCTGCGACAAGCCCCGGATATGCCCTGTATAACGGGACTGTGTATATTGACCGTGAAACGCTTGCGTTCACCAGGCTCGAATTGTCGCTGGACATGTCCAAACCTAATCTCGCTACACGGGTTATGCTCGTAAAACTCCCTCCCGGTATTCGCTTCAAGCCTAAAGAGATGAGTCTTGTGCTTAATTACAACAACGAGGGTGGGAAGACCCGTCTGAGTTATCTGCGCACTTGTTTCAGGTTCAACTGCGACTGGCGCAAGCGGCTTTTCGCAACGGATTATACCGCTGTAGCGGAGATGGTTGTAACCAACAGATACACAGGAGCCGAGGTGGCCAGGATACCTCGCTCGGATACATTCCGGAGCGCGGATATCCTTGCAGATAAGACGCAGTATTATACCGATCCGGACTTCTGGGCGGCATATAATATAATCGAGCCCAGCACCAGCCTGGAGCACGCTTTGGGAAAATTGGGACCAAGTTCAAAACCCTGTGTTTGAGTCGTCATAAAAGTGAGTACCTTTGTACGAACGATCCAAAAGGTATTCAAATATGTCATCACATTCTGTCCTTCAGCAGTTGGTAAGCTATATGCTACCACCCACCATTATTGATTATTTTGATGTAGTGCACGTAGAAGAGCGCGCGATAGGCGAGAAAGAGC
>JAFWPT010000275.1 GCA_017509375.1 Bacteroidales bacterium
GCCATGTAGCCACAAAGGTTCTTGAACATCAACATATTCCCACTTCCTCTCGAAATCATCGTATTGGCTCCGAATCCAAATGAGCCTTCCCTGTAGTACTGTATGTCTGGAAGGTTTATTGATAGAAGGCCGTCATTATTGATGCTCGTTAGCTTGTTATAAGGATATACTGCGTAAATCAGGTCAAGGGGGTTACTGGCAATAAAGTCATCGTTGGATACGATTTGAAAAACTCCTAAATTGGCTCCGGTGTTTCCGATAAACGCATATTCCTGATTATATGTGTTCTTATTAAAAATAGTAATATGGTCATCGGCATCCTATAGCACACGGAGCCGGTCATCCGCATATGCTTTGGATTCGGGCCCCTCAGGCTTTTCTATTGTTGCATAGAAAGAACCTGTTGGAGAATAAATGAAGTCCTGCTCACATTCTTCGTTGATACAAGACGATAGAAGGAGTGCAGCAATAAAGACGATGTTCAGCTTTGTATTCATATCTTCTTGATGTATTATAGTCCTGATAATATGTAAACAACTAACCCCATCCGTGTTCGGTCAAGTCGTCTTCTATAGTTTCAGTCATGCTCTCCATTATTATCGATGAAGGCATTATGGAGGTTTCTTCCGCTTCTGGCGCAACATAATAGCGCCGTATTTGATACTTGATTATCATGGTTAGAATGGTATTTTCTGCAATAATAACAACTTATTGTTGCTTAATATGATTATGATTGGGTTCACTCGGGTTCACACCCGAGAGGCTGAACCGTCTTCGTCTGCCAATGGCTGTCTCTCGGAACGCCGCAGCTGCAGTATCCCGACGAAACAGAAGGAGCCGTATCCAAGTCGATACGGCTTCGTTTCCATGATTCTTTTCGCGCCAATTCTGCGGCGTAGTTCCGTATTACAAAGGTCGAGAGATCACGACTTGCAGGCCAAGGGCGTTGATGATTCTGTAAAAGGTGCTTGCACTGGGAGTCATCGTTCCGTTCTCAATCTTGGAAATATAGCTTTTGGTGGTTCCGATACGAGAGGCAAGTTCTGCCTGTGTAACACGTTCGCCCTTTCTTACATCACGAAGAATCTGGCCGGAGTAGAAAGCATATGCTTTTTCTTCTGCGGCAGCTCTTTCCGGGGTGCCCTGCGCTCCGAACCGGGCATTCAGGACAATATCGTAGTCCCTTATCTGATTGTCATTTACATGCTCTTTCATAGTATGCTTTCATTATCTGTTTTGCCTTCTCAATTTCTCGGCGCGGCGTCTTTTGCTCCTTTTTTCGAAAGCCATTGAATAAAACAACGACGTTCCCTTTATCAAAAATGAAGAATGTCCTTATGCAACTATTCTCAAATCTGGTCCGTAATTCAAATAGCCCGTCCTCTATGTGTTTCACAAATCTTGTCGATAAACGGCTTTCGGCCTGCAGTAGCAGTAATCCATAGTTGACTTTCTGCTGTTCGTCCTCCGGTAGAGTTGCCATAAAAGCCTCGAAGAATCCACCATAAGTGAGAATCCTCCTTCCCGATGCAAAGCTATTAAAAGTTTCCGTATTATGCAACTTTTCCATTGCTTAATTCTATGATTTTTCCCACGAATATGGTTAGGCTATTCCTAATAGCAATGGAGTTATAAAAATCAGCAATGAGATTTTTACGTTTTTTTCGAAAGATTATTTTTTCATTTCGCAGACGCCCTAAAAAAAGCCAGATGATTATCAACAAAGAGGGCTTTCGGCCTTCGTAACTGAATGCAAGTAAGGAGCCGTATCCAAGTCGATACGGCTCCTTCTCTATTCGTTCTTGATAGTCACTTCTTAATTCCCCCACCCGGCGGCGACAATAGCCTCCAGGTCTGTGAAAGGGAGTCCCCAGCCGCCGTAGAGCTGGTCGGGACGGCAAAAAACTCAGGGTAATACAGGCGCTCGTAAAGGTGGACTTTCTTGCCATCGAGTATTGAGTACGGAGACTCGCATTTCAGATTCCAGCACTCGGCAAAGGTCCCTCCAAAATCAGTCACTCTGCGGTTGTTGTCGAACACCCCGGCAGGTATGGACTGTAGCGCATAGCACTTCTCAAAGGTGCCGCCGAAATTAGTGACGTTCGGGCAGCCCGCAAACAGTTTTTCGGGAATCGTCTCAATGCTACATGAAAAGAAAGTGTTGCCGAAGCTCTTGGCGTCAGGCGATTGGCTGAACAAACCTTCCGGTATAGACTTCAGATTGGTACAGGAATCGAAAGTGATGTTGAAAGACTGGGCCCTAGGCGAGTAACTGAACAAATCTTCCGGTACGGACTCCAGGCTGTTACAGTAAGCGAAAGTGGCTTCGAATGACCCTAC
>JAFWPT010000007.1 GCA_017509375.1 Bacteroidales bacterium
CTTGTTCGTATGGGACAATGCTTCAAGGGACGGAAGCGCGGATTACGTGGCGTCTGCTTTTCCTCAGGCCAGGCTCATCAGAAGCAATGAAAATCTGGGCTTCGCCCTGCCTAACAACAGGGGCTTCGAATATGCCTTGCAGACAGGTTACGAGTATGTTTACCTGCTTAACCAGGATGCTTGGCTGGAGGCGGGAGCTCTTGATAAATTGGTTTCCGCGGCTGATGCCCATACGGAATTCGGTCTGCTTAGCCCTATGCAGATGCAGAAAGGCTGCTCCATTCCGGACCTGCAGTTCGGAAAGATTCTCAGCAGGGCGGAACGCGGTGGGGAACTTGTAGAGGTAAAGCGGCTGATGGCTGCCCACTGGCTGATTTCAGTTGCCGCATTGAAAAAGGTGGGCTTGTTCAACGACGTCCTGTTTCCTTTATGGGGGCAAGACGATGACTGGTGTAACCGTCTGCGTTACTGCGGGTGGAAAGCCGGCATAGTTACCGGCGCCATGGCAGTTCATGACCGGGCGCAGCGCAGGGAAACGCTGGATGTGATGGTAAAGCGTAACTACTATACGGCTTCGCTGGTACGGCTTGCAGACCCTGGGCGGGCATTCCCGGTGCAGATTGCATATGTTTTGCTGTTTACTCTGGTCAAGTCGTTGAAATACCGCAGTTTCATGCCGTTCAGGTATCTGAAGTCCATGTTCGGGCAGATCCCGGAGCTCCGAGCGGCACGCAAAAGGGCAAAGAATAGCTGAACGTTTGCGCGTGTGCTAAATATTGTGTAACTTTGTATGATTTAATCCAAAGTTCGCAATATGGCAATTTCAAACATACTTAAGTCTATTTTCGGTTCCAAGGCCGACCGTGATTACAAATCCGTAAAGCCGATCCTGAATAAGATTCTTGCGGTGTATCCGGAGATCGATTCTCTCTCCAACGATGACCTGCGTGCCCGCTCCGCCGCCCTGCGCGAACGCCTCCGCGGCGTGGAAGCCCCTTTCGAGGAGAGGATGGCGCAGATTCGTGAGGAACTCGGCAAGGATATTCCCATAGGAGAGAAAGAAAAGCTCGCCACCGAGTCGGACAAGCTGGTAAAAGACGAGGATGATGCTATTGAAGCCTGTCTTACCGAGATTTTGCCCGAAGCTTTCTCCATTGTCAAAAGTACCGCCCGCAGGCTTAAGGAGAACGAGTCCATTGAGGTGACTGCTACTCAGTTCGACAGGGATATTTCCGTGAATCACGATTTCGTTACGATTGACGGAGACAAGGCAATTTATCGCAACCATTGGGTGGCCGGAGGCAACGAGGTAACCTGGGATATGGTGCATTACGATGTCCAGCTCATAGGCGGTATAGCCCTGCACCAGGGGAAGATAGCCGAAATGGCGACCGGTGAAGGCAAAACCCTCGTGGCTACTTTGCCGGTGTTCCTGAACGCTCTTGCCGGCAAGGGAGTGCACGTAGTTACAGTGAACGATTATCTGTCCAAGCGTGACTCCGAGTGGATGGGCCCTTTGTATATGTTCCACGGACTCAGCGTGGATTGTATCGACAAGCACCAGCCCAACTCCGACGCCCGCAAGCGTGCCTACGATTGCGACATAACCTTCGGTACAAACAATGAGTTCGGCTTCGACTACCTGAGGGACAATATGGCTATTGCCAAGGAGGACCTGGTGCAGCGCAAGCATCATTATGCCATCGTGGACGAGGTTGACTCCGTGCTTATCGACGATGCCCGTACCCCTCTCATCATTTCCGGACCTGTACAGAAGAACAATGACGACGATGCCCAGTATGCTGAATACAAGCCGTACGTGGAAAAGCTGTACCTTGCCCAGCGTCAGCTCGTCAACCAATGCCTGAATGAAGCCAAAAAGCTCATTTCCGCCGGAGACGAGCGGGAAGGCGGCAAGCTTTTGCTCCGTGCCCACAAGGGCCTGCCCAAGTACCAGCCGCTCATCAAGTACCTCTCCGAGCCCGGTATAAAGGTCATACTCCAGAAGACCGAAAACTACTATATCCAGGATAACGAGAAGGAGATGCCGGTCATCACCGACCCTCTCTATTTCGTTATTAACGAGCAGCTTCACTCCGTGGTGAAAACCGATAAGGGAGACGCCATGCTGGCCGGCCAGGTAGGTAACGAAGATTTCTTCGTGCTGCCTGACGTCGGCGCCCGTACTGCGGAAATTATGCAGGGTGAGGGCACTCCGGCCGAAAAGCAGGCCCGGAAGGATTCCTTGATGGAAGAATTCTCCCTGAAGAGCGAGCGGGTGCATGTGGTGGAGCAGCTCCTGAAGGCCTATGCCATGTTCGAGAAAGATGTGGACTACATCATTTCCGAGGACGGCAAGGTGAAAATCGTGGATGAATCTACCGGCCGTATAATGGAAGGCCGCCGCTGGAGCGATGGCTTGCATCAGGCGGTAGAAGCCAAGGAGAATGTGAAGGTGGAGGCCGCCACCCAGACTTTCGCCACCATTACGCTTCAGAACTATTTCCGTATGTATCACAAACTTGCGGGTATGACCGGTACTGCCGAAACGGAGGCCGGAGAGTTCTGGAGCATCTACAAGCTGGACGTGATGGTAATCCCTACCAACCGCCCCGTCATACGCGACGACCAGGACGACCGTATCTACAAGACCAAGAAGGCCAAGTATGCCGCCGTAATCGACAGGGTGGCCGAACTTTCCGCCGCTGGACGGCCGGTGCTGGTGGGTACTACGGACGTGGAAACCTCTGAACTTCTCTCCCGTATGCTCCGTATGCGTGGAATCCGTCATAACGTTTTGAATGCCAAGGAACATGCAAGGGAAGCTGAAATCGTCGGCCAGGCCGGACAAAGTTCTACCGTCACCATCGCTACCAATATGGCGGGCCGTGGTACCGATATCAAGCTGTCCCAGGAAGTGAAGGACGCAGGCGGTCTTGCCATCATAGGCACTGAGCGTCACGATTCCCGCCGGGTGGACCGTCAGCTCAGGGGCCGTGCCGGACGTCAGGGTGACCCGGGCTCGTCAACCTTCTATATCTCCCTGGAAGACAAGCTGATGCGTCTTTTCGGCTCGGAGCGTATAGCCGGCGTGGTGGACAAGATGGGTATGAGGGACGATGAGGCGCTTGTAAGTTCCATGCTCTCCGGAGCCATAGAAAACGCCCAGAAGAAAGTGGAGGAGAACAACTTCGGAATCCGTAAGTGCCTGCTGGAATACGACGATGTGATGAACTATCAGCGTGAAGCAATCTACTCCCGCCGACGCAATGCAATCTCGGGCGAGAAGGTGGAAATAGACCTGCAGAACATGATGGTGGACTCCGCATCCGTTTTTGTGGACAAATGTGAAGGTATGAGCAGCGAAGAGTTCCGCGAGAGCCTGATGGCGCGTTATTCCATCGATTTGGATATCGAGCAGAGAGAGTTCGAGAGAATTAAGAAACCGGAACTCGTGCGCAGGATCTGCGACGTGATGCAGGATGCCTATCGTCGCCGCATGGAGGGACTGGACGAGAAGCTTTATCCTATAGTGAAAGAGGTCTATGAGAAGCAAGGCTCGATGTATCAGAATATTGCGATTCCTGTTTCGGACGGTCGCAAAGTGATCAACCTATCCGTGAACCTGGAAAAAGCTTATCAGAACGAGGGTAAGGAGATATCCAAGACCTTGAGCAAGAATATCATCCTGTACCAGATCGACGAGCATTGGAAAGAGCATCTGCGTGACATGGACGATCTCAAGCAGAGCGTCCAGAATGCAACGTATGAGCAGAAAGACCCTATAGTAGTTTACAAGCTTGAAAGCTACAATCTGTTTTCCGAGATGCTGGAGGCGCTGAACCAAGATGTGCTTTCCTTCCTCTTCCGTGCTTTTGTACCTCTGTCAGACCGTAGTCAGCCGCCCCAGAGGGCAATGCAGCGTAAACCCGACATGTCCCAGATGAAGACTCAGCACAACGAATTGAGTACTAACGGAGAACAGAAAGCCAATACTCCC
>JAFWPT010000276.1 GCA_017509375.1 Bacteroidales bacterium
GTAGAGGAACGAGCCAAGCTGGTACGGCAGGTCTTTGTAAACCTTGGCATGAAGCAGACGGTCATTGAAGATGTGAACGCCTTAGATGCTTGGTTTGGCAGCATTCCGGGGATGCTTTCTCATAATGTGCGCCGTCCACTGATTTCCACCGGCAACATGGTACACATGATGCCGCTGTCAGATATTTGGGCAGGTCACGCCAGAAACAAGCACCTAAATGGCCCGGCGCTCATCTACACCCAGACAACAGGTAATACGCCTTTCCGGCTGAATCTGCATGTCGGGGATGTGGGCCATAGCCTTGTGGTCGGGCCGACTGGTGCTGGTAAATCGGTCCTCTTGAACTGTTTGGAAGCCTCCTTCCGCAAGTACAAGGATTCACAGGTCATTATTTTTGATAAAGGTTCATCTTCAAAGGTACTGACTACGGGCGTAGGAGGAAAGTTCTATGACCTTGGCAGCGAAAGCGGAGAACTGTCCTTCCAGCCGCTTGCCCATATTGACGATGATAACGAGCGCCAGTGGGCGCAGGAATGGCTCTGTGACTTCCTGCGGCAGGAGGGGATGGAAATTACCCCGGAGATAAAGGGCATTATCCGTGATGCCTTGGGGGCGCTTTCCGGCATGGCGCAGGAGTTCCGCACCATATCCGGCTTTGTTGGCTATCTTCAGGACTTCAAACTTAAAGAGGCTTTTTCGCCGCTGGCCTTGGCCGACAGCAAAGGCAATCAGGGCGAATATGGTGCCATTTTCGATTCCGACACGGATAACCTTGAAATCGGCAGCTGGCAGACCTTTGAAATGGAAAAACTCATGGCCTCCAAGATGATTGTCGGCCCGGCGCTTATGTATATTTTTCACCGCATTGAGCAAAGTCTTACGGGCGCACCGACACTTATCGTGCTCGATGAGTGCTGGGTATTCTTCGACAATCCCATGTTTGCCGAGAAAATCCGGGAGTGGCTGAAAGTTCTGCGTAAATACAATGCCAGCGTGGTCTTTGCCACGCAGTCCTTGGTGGATATAACGAAGTCTCCGCTCTTGGACACGATTCTGACCAACTGTCATTCCCGGATTTTCCTGCCCAACACCCATGCTTTGGAGGAAGGGCAGAAAAAGACCTATGAAACCTTTGGCCTCAACCAGCGGCAGATTGAAATCATCGCAGCGGCCACGCCAAAACGCCAGTATTACTACGACAGCCCGGAAGGTTCCCGGCTCTTTGATTTGGCTTTGGAATACTGCCCCTTCACCCTTTCTTATGTGGCCGTAGACAAAAAAGCCCTGAATAGGATGAATGAAATCCTGAATGAGTATGGGAGAGAAGAATTTAACCGGCGTTGGCTATTGGAGAATCAGTTAGATTATCCGGAAGAAAAAAGCAGGGAGGAAATTATCTATGGTATCGAGCTTTGAAATTCTATTAACTATTCTAATCATCTATTTTGCAGCCAGAGTGACCCGGATGGAGGAACGGGTAAATCAGCTGGAGGCCAATTTCAACCGCCATGTGAAGGATGGCTCTATGGAGGAAAGCAACACAGCGCACATGGGGAAAGCCTTTGGCAATACGGACACATCCTTTACGGGAACCGTGACGGATATTGCAAAGGGTATCAAGCAGTCTGTGGATGAAGTAAGAAGGTGACAGCATGGCCGATATAAGTAAGGCATACAGACGGTTGATGAACAGGCTGCTGCCTGAAGACAAGCTGGCAGCTCTTTATGAGGGCATAGACCGGGAGGCCATGGCAGCTTTTTCCGAGGCAGGCTATTCATGGGAGGAAATAAAATCTGGCCTCGTGGATAGCAGTTTCTATCTTGGACGGCTCGATGATGCCGGTATAGCTGGGGCTTTGGCGAAAATTCTTCCGGCAGGAATCGAAGCAGGGCGCATAGCTGCGCTATCCAGTGACAAAGCCGGGGAAATGCGTCGTATCTACCAAGAAGTGCGTGAGCGGCACGAGCAGGAGATAGCAAGTCTCTTTGCTTCGGCAGACCAAGAAGCCCTGTCTTCACTGCTTGACCAAGGTTTTTCCGAAAGGGATGCCCATGAGTTTATGCAGGACGATGGCTATTTTGTCCAGCAGATAAAGGAAAGTCAGTATGCTGACCGCTATGCCAATAATCTGTTTCGAGCCGTGGCAGAAGAACGAGGCATAAAGGCAGATGCAGACATTGAAGACTGTGAAAAAGCCGCAGAAGAGTTTTCTAAGCTTCTGGACAGCACACAGGACAAGGCAACCGGCTGGAATTTTCATGCTGAAGGACAGGTGGCCATTTACCTCTTGGTGCAGGAAAAGTACATGCCGGAAACGGTCTATGATGTTATGGATGGCCGCTTGCATAGCTATGAGCGTGCGCCGGTAGACGAACTGGAAAAGCTCATGGAAAAAGCCCAGCAGGTTAAAAATGCTTATTTGAGCATTGAGGAAGCCCCAGCTTTGGGGCAGGGGAAATCGCCGGTGGCCGTTTACAGGTCATATCTGAAACGCTATATGGCGGAGAAAGGCTGCGCGCTTTTAAGCTTTGCTGATGAACAGGCAGTAATCCGGCAGATGCTAGAAGATGGCTTCCCCCAGAAGTTCCTGCCCCAAGCCATACAGAAAGGTTCCCCAGTGGCCAAAGAGCCGGGACGGCTGGAGGATAAGTACATAGAGGCACTTCTTTATGATGGGGAAGTCAAGGAGACAACCACGGCCAAGGCAGA
>JAFWPT010000277.1 GCA_017509375.1 Bacteroidales bacterium
ACAGTGATGACCGCCTTGCCGGGGGCTTTGGCTGTAACGGTTCCGTCGTCGGATACTTCGGCCACGGATGTATCGCTGGAAGACCACGAAACAGCCTTATTGGATGCTGTAGAAGGACTAACGGCGACGCCGAGCTTAACAGTTTTCCCCGTCGCCAGGGTTATGTTGTGCTCACTTAAAGCAACGCTCTTTACTTCGTAATCAACGGTCACCGAGCAATCGTCGGTAAAACCGCCCTCTGCGGTAGAGACAGAAATCCTGGCAGTGCCCGGGGTCTTAGCCGTTACTACACCCTCAGGTGACACAGCAGCCACATCCGGCCGGTCGGAGGTCCAGGTCAAAGATTTATTGGCAGCAGTGGAAGGCTGCACGGTAGCATTCAGTTTAACGCTCTTTCCAGTATCAAGGGTAATATTATGCTCGCTAAGGGTAACGCTCTTTACCTCAAATTCTACACGGACACTGCAGATATCTGAAAAAGCGCCTTCTTTGGTTTTAACAGTAATCGTAGCTTCACCTGGAGCCTTACCGGTCACTACGCCATTGTCGGAGACAGAGGCCACGGCTGGTGCGGAACTGCTCCACTCAAGCCCCTGGTTGGCAGCGTCTGCAGGATATACGGACGCGGTAAGTGTAAATGTATGCCCAGTGGAAAGAGTAATATTATGCTCGCTAAGCGTGACGTTCCTAACCTCATAATCTACCGTCACGATACACTCATCCATGTAGTCCCCCTCACGGGTTTTTACGGTAACCTTGGCGGTGCCGGGTTTCTTGGCGCTTACTATACCATCCTGTGACACCTCGGCCACATCATTTGCAGAACTAGTCCAGGCGAGGTCCTTATTGGCTGCATCTGCCGGATAAACGGATGCATGAAGTTTCATGGTGTGACCTGTAGCAATGGTAATGCTGTGCTCGTCAAGCTTGACCCCTTTGACTTCAAACTCTACTTTTACAGTGCACTCATCCATGTACCCACCTTCAGCAGTCTTGACTGTAATCTTGGCGGTACCTGGAGCTATGCCGGTGATTGTGCCGTCATCGGAAACAGTAGCCACTTTGGGGGCGTCAGAAGTCCACTCAAGTTTCTTGTTCTTAGCGTTATCCGGTTTTACTGAGGCGGAAAGCTTCAAGGTCCTGCCGGTGCTTACAACGACATTATGCTCGCTTAGAGTGACTCCCTGTACCTCATAATCCACTATGACCGTACAATTGTCTTCCTTGCCCTGATCCTCAGTACGAACCGTAATAAGCGTCTCTCCGGGAGCTATCGCGGTAATCTTGCCAGTCTCATCCACCACAGCCACGGCTGATTTGGATGAAGTCCAGGTAAGTTTCTGATTGCTCGCATTGCTTGGATAGACGGAAGCTTCCAGAGTCCTGCTCTCATCCACTATCAATTTCAGTTCATGCTCACTCAGAGTGACTCCCGCTACGTCGCAGGTAACTGTGACCTTACAATCAACAGACTTCCCGCCGTCATTGGATGTAGCAGTAATCACGGCCTCTCCAGCCTTCATGGCATAGACGGTGCCATCGGTTACTTTTGCCACAGTCTCATCACTGCTCTTCCACGAAACGCTCTTATCTACAGCATCTTCCGGCTTGATTTCAACTTCCAGGGTCTCGTGTTCCAACTCCTTGAGCTCCAGGGAATACTTATTGAGGGCGATTTCTCCCACGTGCTGTTCCACGATGACTGCACAACTGACGCTGATGCGTCCGTCGGCCTCAGCTGTTGCAATTATTGTAGCTTTACCGGGAGCGAGAGCATTTATGGTTCCCTTAGTATCAACCGTAGCTATTGACTCGTCTGTGGACATCCAGCGCAATGCAGGATTGGTGGCGTTATCCGGGATGACATTTGCCTCAATGGAAGCCGTATCGCCCTTGTTCAAAGATATCTGCTCCGTATTCAGCGTGATGGATTTCACAGGCACATACACTTCCGGAACCGTTACGACACATTTTGCAGTATACCCGCCATCATCCGACTTCGCTGTAATTTCTGCCTGGCCGGGAGCCACGGCGCTAATTTCGCCATCGGTATTTACACGCACGACTGCCGCATCTGAACTAGACCAGAGTACAAGCTGATTATCTGCATCGGACGGAGAAATCGTAGCGACCAGTTTATCTTTGTCTCCAATTGCTATCGTGAGAGCCGAGGCATCCAGAGTGACGCCATTGACATGCACAGTCTCCTTAATGCATGAGCACAGGCTCAATACAAGGCAAAGTATAGAAGTGATTCTAAGTTTCATCATACCGGGAAAAATTATTCAGCTATACAACGGATGGAATGGCCTTCAGCGCGGGGCTTTCCGTACTGCGTCGCATTCACGGATACATTACCGTTCTGGTCCGCCATAATTGATAAACCGTAGCTGTTGTTACTGCTGGGAGAACATGACCAATAGAGGGCATACTGGCCGACACGCATTATTGTTCCAGAACTTGGATCCAGGAAGCCGTTCATAGGATACCAAGCCCTCTCAGTACTCTGGTCAAGGGAAAAATAAGAACCGTACTCATAAGGAGACCTATACATAGGGTACTCCGGAACATCCGTCCAGGCTTCATTATCTTTGACATGGACCTTATTTACCACATAATATGCGTGAGGCACCCGCCACCCAGGAGGACAAGGGTCATATATGGTCTTTTGGTCAGCCCAAAGATTATTCATTGCATTATTACGGAGCCAATTATATTCCGCCGTAACGAATGTAGTAGGATTAGCTATTGCATAATCCATAGTGGAATTTACATCGACGGCAGATACGGAACTGAAGGAACCGGTAGTAGCAAACTGGGTACCGCCGTTTGCGGCCACGGCATAAGACTGGGCAGCTCCTGGGAACGGATCCTTGCGCCCCCACTGATAGAATAGACCATTGCTTAAGATACTTGGCAAAGGAGACAAAGCGCCTATGTTCCTGTCAAGCATAACGCTAGGCTTGCCGGCAAGTTGCTGTGCGGTCGCCTCCGGATCGTATCCACGGCAAACCCAAATATGCCAACTCCAGACAATCTCATCATTATGATAGGCGGCAATCAAGGCATTACCGTTGGTCATACTTGTTGGTATATCGAAATATACAAAGCTACGATTATAAGTGACATTTCTCCCTACTATGCTTCCGGAGGCGGGGGCAGATGAGGTGTTGTTTGTTTCCCAAAGCACTGCCACACGGTCTATGGAAGTAATTTCATTGTCAGGATCATTTCCCCGTACCGTCGGGAACTTATAGGAGCCCGGAGCTGAAACTATATAGCAATTGGCAGGGCCGTTAGCCAATGACAAATCCTCTCCGTCCCTGATGGAAGCGAGCTTTTCGGGATTGTCAACATCGTTAACCATTCCAAAACGTCCCCTTCGGAAAGAAACATAAGAAGTACATACGCAAGTCTGCAACAATTGGTCGTTGCTTCCATAAAACTTCATAGTAAAACCGGAATCGAAATCTCCGGGAAGCAATACAATTGAATACTCAGTATCAGAAGTGAACGAAGTAGGAGCTCCTGATTCATCAAGAGGAGGTAACAAAGAGATAACGTTAGCAGCGACAGGAGAAGCCTCAGGTGTGAAAGAAGGATCCTCCAAAGAAGCAAGAGAAACAGTAACAGGGCCGCCGACTGTCTCGCCGGAATTACCTTCTATTGTTATTCTGCTGTAACTTGCTGCATTGCTGCCAAGAGTAAAGCAAAATCCAGCGCAAACATTATAAAAACTCATACTAAAATCCTGCCCGGAGACAGCATAAGCCTTACCTACAGCAATCATTGCAAGAGGGTCAAAGGAGCCGGGAACAGCAGTCTGGACAAGAGGCAGCTGAGTAAATATCTCATCAGACAAAGTATCTGCAGTAGCATTCGGGGTATAGGGATATAGGCCCCAGACTGCATCAGCAGTGAAATTGTCAATAGCAGGATCAGGATAGAAATCCGAAGATACTCCATCGGTCTGATGACTTATGAATTTACTATTAACTACCGAATTTTTTTCTGGATAAAAAACACTTATAGAATCATCCTTGCTCCAAAGAACCTGGGCAAAGCTATGACTTGAGGTAAATTTCCCGAATTGAGTCTTTGTATTATAACCGCCCACATAACTTGCGTGCAATACAACAGGATCGTGAGGTCCATCAGACTGGAAAGGCAAATCTTTAACACACGATACAAGTGCAGCAAACAGCAAAGACGCAATCAATAATGATAATCTAAAACGCATATTCTGTACACTATATTACACGCAAAGATAATAATAAAAAAGAAAAAAGGAGAGAAAGTTAAACTCTCTCTCCTTTTTTTTAAGTATTACGGAAGATTAGTCAACCCAAGGGGTACCATCTTCGTTGTGGTTCGGATGAGCCTTGGTTCCGGTTGCCTTAACAGTAACCTTGGCTACGCCCTCTGCCAGAGGAGCACCGTCAACCATTACAGCAACTTCAAGATTTGCGAACTTGTCTGTCTGGAGGTCAGTACCCATGTTCATCCAGTCGATACCAGCTTCATCAATCTGCTGAGTAGGAGTGGGCTCGTTGAGGGCCTGGAGCTGAGCAGTGGAATCGAAGGTCTTCAGACGGCCGCCGAAGGAGTGCTCAGTATCGAAATCATACTTGATAGCACCAAGCTCGAAGGTGATGTTCCATGCAGGATCAATAGGACCTTCAGTGAATCCGTAGGCCTCAGCAGCCTTAGTTGCATACCATCCTTCAGCTGTACCAGGAGCGGTAGCAGTCTGAGCGGTTGCAGCCCTCCATTCGAAGATCAGATTATCAGCAGCATCGTAAACACCCTTGATAATCTCATGTACCAGAGCGAAGTCATTGCAGTTACGGAAGTCACCGAGGATGACGTCGTTGAACTTGAGATTAGCCTTAAGAGCCTCGAATACCACATAGTAGTATGCACTCTTGCTCTTGTTGGCAGCATCAATACCATTGCTGTTGCAAGTCTCGGTAACCTCTACGAGGATGTCGAATCCGGTAGAAATTGCCTGGGCGTTGGCACGGACGATTTCAGGATATGCGCAGCCAGGATCCTGTGCAACCATAGCACGGAGCTGGGCAGCGGTGATATCTACATAGTACCTTCCGTTAGGATAGAGAGCCTGACGAGCTGCCACAGTCTCGAGTTCGATATCAGGAGTGAGGACACCGGTAGTATCGGTGATGATCACATCAGCAGAGTCGAAGTTCATAATCTCGAAGCGATAGACAACATTGTCCTCATCACTAACCTTGATGTTACCATCCTTACCATAGTGCTTGAAGTGCTCGACAAATGCGGAGTTCATAGCGTTCTTGGTACCCTTGATGCGGACTGCTCCGTAAACATCGTAAGGCTTAGCATCGAAGCTATCACCAGGGTTGGCAGGATTGAGCTTATCCTTAGTACCGAGGAGGTAGTCAGGGTTGAGAGTCCAGTCACCAAGAGTGAAGTTGTGCTGGTGTTTGCCTACGGTGTAGGAGAACTTAACAACAACACCGATGTTCTTGGTATTGTCACGTGCAGGATAGAGCACATAGACATAGTGGGTCTTGCCAAGCTCCTCAACCTCATTGTTCAGAGTGAGGGAGATGATGTTGGTACCCTGCTCCCAAGTGGTCGGGCTAGGTGCAGCAATGTCAATTGCGTTGCAGTAGTAGGTGTGGAGATCTGCAA
Source organism: Bacteroidales bacterium (assembly GCA_017509375.1). Next base: position 5,677 of record JAFWPT010000277.1, read on the forward strand.
GATCTGCAACCACAGTCTTAGGATCGTCGAATGCAGGGCACTGTGCACCGGGTTCGATGGTGGCGCCGGCATTATCCTTGGTAAGGATGATCTTGAGGTTCTGCTCGTCTGCAAGATACTTGCTGTCAAGGTGCTGGCCGTTTACATCGACACCGGTACCGAACCATGCAGCGGACATATCAACATCCTTGTCGTTGAATACCCAAACGTTCATTTCAGTCCAGGTAACGGCCAGATTGTCGGAGTTGCCGTCAACCTTAGGTCCGTAAGGAACCCTAGGAGCGCCGGTCAAACCTTCCTCACCAGTGTAGGTAGGCTGAGAGTTGGCGTCGGGCAGATTGTCATACTCGAACTTGACATCGTGGGTAATGAATACATCCCAGCCAAGGTTAGGTGCAACCTGAGGCTCCTCAATATCCTCAACGACCTTAACTTTGATGAAAGCGTCGGCCAGATAAATCGGGCTGTTGCCCTTCTCGAAGAAGGAACGGACATAGATGAGAGGAGTACGGTTGATAGCAGGAGAACCGAGGCTTACGAAGCTGGTGTTGACACTGAGCTTGGAGCCGTCGAGAACTACGAACTGGTTCTGGTTGGTATTCTCAGTGGAGGCAACGTAGAAAACTTTGCTGCCATCCTTGTCGATCTTATAAAGACCGGTGCCGTCGTTGTTGGCAGTACCTGCGAACCAGAATTCATATTTGGCTTCGATACCCTGAGCAGCAACATCGGTACCTGCAGCAACAGCATAAGTCTCTACGATATCGAGGAGATCGAGAGTCTCCTTGTACTGGAGCTGAGCATGAATGTCAAATGCATCTGCGATATCTACGAAATCTACGCGATAAGGAGAAACAGCCTGAGGAGTAGCTTTCCAATCAATCTTGTCGATGATCTGATAGTCATTATTCCTGTCGCTCTCAAGATATGTGTAGTCGGAGACGATCTTCTCAAATTCGCCGTTCTCTACATTAGCTTTCTTGGAAGTAGCTTCGAGAGCAACGATAGTGTTGTCCTGTCCGTGTGCAACGTCCTGGTCGAGAGACTCCTTAAGAGAAAGCTTAACATCGAGGAAGGAACCATCCTGAGAAACGCCTTCAACTGCGAGAAGGTTATACTCGTCGGGATCGGCAACGCTTGCCCTTGTGTAAACTTCACGGTTGATGAACTTATAGGTGTAGTCACCGGACTTCACGTTGGAAGGATTCATACGGTAGGTTGCCGTCATAGGAGCGGTAGCCATGTACTTGTTACCGGTCTGCTTGACACGCTTGAAGTTGTCATCATACAGTCTGGCCCACTGACCGTTTACATTCTGCGCCTTGTCGAGAACGCCGCCATAGAGCTCGTAAACAGTGATAACTCCGAGTCCGTCAAAGATCTCCTCGGGTACGAATGCGAGGCTCTTGAGAGGGCAGGTAGTGTTGAGGAAAATCTGTCCGTTAGGAGCACCGTCAACATAGAAGAGCTGGAGGGTTCCGTTCTCCTGATCCCAAACAGCGGTAACAGGCTTGGAGCCGTCTTCGAATACTCTCTTGACCTGCTCGGGTTCCTCGTTGCTGACAAATACGAGAACACCATTGCGCTCTTCGATTGCCCAGCTGACGCCCTGGTCGCCCTTGTCACCCTTTTCGCCTTGGATGCCTTGTTCGCCCTGGTCGCCCTTTTCACCCTTTTCGCCTTGGATGCCTTGTTCGCCTTGGTCGCCCTTTTCACCCTTTTCGCCTTGGATGCCCTGGTCGCCCTTTTCACCCTTTTCGCCTCGGATGCCCTGGTCGCCCTTTTCACCCATTTCGCCTTGGATGCCCTGGTCGCCCTTTTCACCCTTCT
>JAFWPT010000278.1 GCA_017509375.1 Bacteroidales bacterium
ACCTTACCGTTCCGCTGGTGGGTATGGTGGATACGGCTCTGGCCGGGCACCTGGTTGATGCCGGCGGAGGAGGCTCCGCTGTGTTTATCGGCGGTATTTCCGTGGGGGCTATGCTGCTCAACCTGCTGTATTGGAATTTCTTTTTCCTGCGCACCGGGACAGGAGGGCTCACGGCACAAGCTTTCGGAAGGGGAGAGCCGCATGAGTGCGCCCGCATCTTCGCCCGCGGAGCAGGTTTCGCGTTGATCGTTTCCATGCTGATTATGGCTCTCCAGGCGCCGCTGGCAAGGCTGGGCATGCTGCTGGTAGATGCCAGCCCCAGGGTATGCGAACTGGCTCTCAGGTATTTCCGCATCCGTATCTGGGCCGTGCCGGCCACGATCGGCCTGATGGTATTCAGGGGTTGGTTCGTAGGCATGCAGGACAGTATGAGCAGTATGTGGACGGACCTGATAGTGAATCTCGTGAATATAGCCGCCTCCGTGGTACTGACATTCGGAATAGGAGGCTGGAGCGGACTCGGATTCGACGGCATTGCGGCCGGAACGCTTGTGGCACAGTATTCGGGCCTGCTGTATGTGGTATTGGTATGCGTTTTCAAGTACCGCGCGGTTATGGGTACGTTGCGCAGGGAAGACATAACAGACCTGCTGCGGCCGGCCGGCCTGAAACCGTTCTTGAAAATGAATGCCAACCTGTTGGGCCGCTCCCTGTGTTTCACAGGTATCTACATGGGCTATACGATTATAGCCGCCTCGTTCGGGGACGTGCTGCTGGCTTGCTCGTCTATCATGATGCAGCTGCTGATGATTTTTTCGTACTTCACCGACGGTTTTGCCTATGCCGGAGAGGCCCTTTCCGGGCGTTTCATCGGAGCCCGTGACCAGCAGATGCTGAGCCGGACTGTCCGCTATGTGTTCGTGTGGAGCATGAGCATCGCTGTGCTGTTCATAGGCGTGTACGCCTTGTCCGGGATGCCGTTGGTGCGCCTTTTTACCTCCGACGGCGCGGTAGTGGAGGCGTGTTCGCGCTTTCTTCCCTGGCTGCTTGTGATGCCGCCGCTGGGCTGTGCCGCGTTTACATGGGACGGAATATATCTGGGAGCCACTTCTTCCCGCAGTTTGTTCTTGTCCATGGGTTTGGCTATGCTGGGCTTCTTCGGCCTCTGGTGGGGCTTTGTCCTGCTTGGCGGAGGAAGCGGAGATTTACAGCTCCATGTGCTTCTGGCTGCATATTTCGTGCATCTGGCGGTCCGGACGGTTTATTTGTCCGCGGCCTACCGTACGCATATCAAGGCTTAGTCCAGCTCGAAAGAAACTATCACGTCTCCGAACCGCCCCGCTACAATATCTTCTTCTTCAAAATAGTGAGCAGACAGTTGTCCGCGCCATACTATGTCGTCCTTTTCATTGTATGGGATATCCAGGTCCAGGCCGTAAGTCTTTGACTGTATCTTCACCATGGCCTGGCATTTCCAGCTTGTGCGGGTGCCGCCGTCATCTTCGATAATGAGGAAGGCAAGCTTGTCCAGCTGCTGCGTGAAGTCGGAAACCAGCATAGCCTCGAAGGGTAGCTCCTGGCCAACGTACTTCCGCTTCACGACTACCATGAAATCGGTGACGCTTGGGGTATAAAGCTTGAGTTCCGCTTCAGTGCTTGCGTTGAAGCCTTCCACGCTTCCGCATTTTATAAAAAATTCCGACGCGCCTCCAAACCAGCTGTCGTAGTTACGCAGCATGCGGAAACTCTTCATGAGCAGCTTGCGGGGCCGGCTTTGTGTTGAGGGTACTGATGAACTTCGCTTTGCCGCGGGGCCGGCCGCAAAGAGCTCCAGCGGGGTGAAAGCTGCGTCGGAATTACTGTTGAGCACCCACACAGGGCGCTTGCGGGCCACTTTTTCATTTACAAACACTGAGTCAACAACACGTGTCCCGTCTTCGTTATATGATATGGCATAGCCGTAATTGGATTCTGCGCCGTAGCCTGGATCGAAGGTTATGATGGGGTAACTTACACCGTCCCAGTCTTCGGAGTATGGCCAGTACAGCTGGTAGTCGCTCCGGGCAATGGCTTCCAGCATCTCGTCAACGGAGGCTTTGGTGCCTGGATGTTCTTCGAAGTAGTTGCGTATGAGATTGCGCAGGGGGTTTTTGTACCCGTTTGCCGCTTTGGTGCCGACGGGGCTTCCCACTCCGGTGCCGGGATTGTTCATCAGGCAGCCCATTGTATATTCTTCGTCGTAGCCGTTGCCGGACGAAGCTCCGACCGCCTCATACACTTCCTGTAAGTGGGAAGAGTCCAGGGGCAGCTGGGCAAACATTTTGGCCATGCCTTCAAGGCTTAGCGGGCCGCTTTCTTTGACGGCGGGGTTTTCGGGTCCGTATTGGCTGCAGGCTGCAAACAGCATCGGTAGTAATATCAGAAGTCGTTTCATAGCAACAGTTGTTGGTTACTGTTGCAAAGGACGGAAGAATTAGCGGTGTTTTTTCAAAATGCAACGCTTAAGTTTGAAAAAATGTGTTGCAGTGGCCTCAGTGCCCTTTATCTGGCGCATACAAAGTAGTCTTTCCGTAAAAAAGCGCCCGGTTTTTTGCCTTTTCTGAGATGCGGGATCTCCGGCAGGGACGGATATTTGTGGGCCGTCGAAAACTAATGCCGTGCTTTAATCGGAAAAAATTTATATCTTTGAAAACTCACAACGAAACTTGGTAAAAAGTGAAAAAAGTATTCGCGACGGTCTTTCTTTTGGTGCTGGCTTTCGTCCTGATGCCCGCCCAGATTAATCCATACGAGATTGATGAGGAGTGTTACTCTCTACTCCAGAAGACGGAGCTTCTTCTGGGAAAGCCGGGATTTGATGCATCCAATGCGGCCTTGCTGAGCAAGGCGGTAGAAAAAGGCGACACCAAAGCCCAGACGCTCTATTACGTTGAGCGCCTGAAGCATATTGTAGAAAAGCTGAAAGACAAGCCTGTCACGACTCAGGAAGAGGACCGCAAGGTCCTGGACTACATGGAAGACCTCAAGCATGTAGCATCCGACCTGAATCATCCGAGCTTATATTATTTCGCGTACGATATAGTTCAAAACTATTACTTTAGCCACGACAAGATTGTCCATACCATGGAATTGGTGCAGTCTATGCGTGACGACGCCATTTCCAGGAAGGAGCCTTACGGAATCTGGATGGGCAACCGCTACATCATCTCACTTTACATAGCGCAGAACGACTATATATCCGCAAAAAAGTACATCCAGGAGGCTCTGAAGGTTTACGAGACTACCACCGACGCCACTATCAGGAAAGAATCTGCGACCCGTCTTTACTGCGATATGTCGGACACATTTCCCATCGGTAACGACTCGGTCCCGTACTTCCTGGAAAAAGCGGCCCTTGCCCGCAAGCAGCATATGGACACTCTGCGCTACGAGTACCACCATGCAAAACTTGCCGCTTTCCAGCGTGATATCAAAGAGTACGAAAGTGCCAGGGACTTCTGTCTGGCGGATCCTTTTCTTCCCCGGATAAGCTCTACCGCGCCGTTGATGTTCGGTTATATCGACAAGCTTGTCTATGGAGAAGCAATCGAAGATTTCGACATGGATGCAATGTCCCGGCGCCTCAGGGAGGTAAAGTACATAGCCAACATAGCCGAGGAATACGGACGCAAGGAATTGGCTTTCAAGATTGAAAAGAATCTGCTGGCTTATGAGGAGCAGGTCCTTGCTGCGGCAAACCAGTCCAAACTTACGGAGATAGAGGCTAAGCTTGGCAACGATGTGTTGTCGGCGCAGGTGAATGAAGAGACCCAGAAGGCACAGCGCGCCATGCGTGTAGTCTTGATCTTGATTATAGTGATACTGCTCGTGAGCGTGGCTTTCCTTTTCGTCTATACCAGGAACCTTAAGAAAACCAGTGAAAAGGTGCGTCTTGCGAATGCCGCCAAAACCCGCTTCGTGCAGAATATGAGCCACGAGGTCCGTACGCCGCTGAACGCAATTGTGGGCTTCTCCCAGCTGCTTTCCCTGCCGGACGGAAGTTTCCCTGAAGAGGAAAAAGAAGAGTTTGCCGGCCATATTATCAACAATACCAAGATGCTTACCATGC
>JAFWPT010000279.1 GCA_017509375.1 Bacteroidales bacterium
ATAGTTTAGAAGGGTTAAGCCGACTATCCCGATGCGCAGGGCCCGGAATGTTAGCATTGATTATGTAAATATTACGGAGTAATATATTGAGAATGGATAGAGGCCTATTCTCGCAATTACAATTATAGCAAAAAGAATTCACAATTCCAAGTTTTTCTCCGCCGCCCTGGACATTTAATGCTTAAAATGCTTAATAAGCATGTTAAGCATGCTTAAGATGCTTAGGATAAGCAATACTCCCCGAATTGTAGTTGTAGCTTCGCAGCAGAAACCTCTTAAGACCAGGTATTATGAAAAAGTTACTCTACATCCTCGCAGCCACCGCAGCAGCGCTGCTGTGCCTGCCCCAAGCAGCCTCCGCACAAATGAGGGCTGCCGACGAGCCCGCCCGTCCTTCGACGGACAGTTGGGCCCAGATCCAGTACGGGGAAGTTTCCCCGAGCCTCTACACAGGGACGGTGCACCTGTCCGTCCCTTTCTACACGTACAAGGACCCGGATTTCGAAATACCGGTCAGTTTCGATTATGCCTCCAATGGATGCCTGCCCAATGACCCGCCCGGAATCCTTGGGCCTGGCTGGACCTTGAATGTCGGAGGCGTTATCTCCCGCGATATTCGCGGCATCCCGGACGACGAGACTGTCTTGATAACGGAGAACTCCATGAGCACCCGTATGGTTCCCGGATACTATGCTTTCCACACCTCCAATCGGAATGCGTTCCCGGATGATGTCTACTGCGCGGATGCCTTTTTCGGCAACAGGAAGTGCATCTATGCCCTTTCTGGCAATGAAATGTTCGATGCCGAGCCGGACATCTTCCACTTTAATTTCCTGGGGCACTCCGGCTCCTTTCACCTTGGCCCGGAAGGCAAGGTTTTCGTATATGGGACTCCTCAGTCCCCGGATGGCTATAAGATAGAATTCGATTTCATGGTAAACAGTGTCCGCAGTGGAATCACGATTACGACCCCAGACGGATACAGATACATTTTCCTGGGATACCGGACCGGAGACCGGAACACGGAGATGATCTATTCTCCCATGACAATCCTTTCCTGGCATCTGAGCCGGATAGAAGCACCCAACGGACGGACCGTCACATTCAGCTACGACTCACCGGGTGTGTTGTACTACAAGGCGACAAGGCCAGGCGGGCTCTATTACAGCGTCTCTCAGATCGGAACGAATCCATATGGTACCGGTCTTGTCGGAGGCTCTGAGAAACATATCAATACGTGCGACGTGACAACGTCTTGCCTTTCTTCTGTCAAGGTGGATGGCACTGAAATCCTGTCTTTCTCTTATACTACCGGGAATGTCATCCGGTCCTACAAGCCGCCGTTCAACAACGACAACCTGTACAACGCCTATTCACCCCAATTGCTGCTGACCGAAGTTGACGTCAAATATGAAGGGAATGTTATCAAGCGTTGTTCCCTGGCCTTCGATGGTAATACGAAATCAAAAACCAGTTATCTGACCTCGCTCTCGATTGACGGAGTGGGGACATTCTCCATGGATTATTATAACAAACAAGACACTCCCTATGCCGGCAATTTCAAGATCGACCATTGGGGATACTATAACGGCTATTCCGGTGCTTCTACGAGATTCATGGATATCTCCACGCTTGATAGTTCCCTCGACGAAACGATCCTTGCCGGAAACCCCAGGGAGCCCAACGGGTCCTACGCCCAGTACGGCATCCTGACAAAACTGACTTATCCGACGGGGGGCTGGACCAGTTTCTCCTACGAGCCACACACTTATTCTTTTTCCGTAAAGCGCCTGAGGGTCAACTCTTTCAATCCTTCCATCGTGTCCCGAACTGGCGTTGCCGGCGGGGTACGGATCTGCAGCGTATCACACTTCGATTCCGATGGTTCCTTACTGGATGCCAAGAGCTATTCCTACAGGACAGGGCCGACGAATGCTTCTCCCAGTTCCGGCATACTCGCATACATGCCTCGTTATAAACTGTCATATACCGTCACCTTCCAGGGTTATGTCTTTACGGAAACGGGAACCCTTATATCGAACAATCTCACGCACTACGGCAGCACTCACATTGAGTATAGTGACGTGTTTGAACAGGGGCGGGACGGCAGCCGGATTCACTATCATTTCACAACCAGCAAAGATCCCTCACTCATAGATTACGCCTATTCTTATGAGGATTTTATTCCGGACCGGGTCAGGTTATACGGCGAATGGGGCCTCGTGATGGCAGATCCGATCGGGTACCTTTTTCTGAATACTTCCCTTCAGAGGTTACGCGGAAAACTTTCTTCGAAGGAGTTCCTGAACGCATCTCTGGAAACCGTTGCCACCGAGCAGACCCAGTTCATAAAAACATCCGCTGAAGATGATGACTATGTCCCACGGTATTTGTTCTACTGTGTGGGATATGAACCGGTGTATATCGGCAGGGAAGATATAGGTCAAGCTACAGAGACCCACTCCTATGGTTCAAGCGAAATATCCAGAGAGACTTCTTACTCATATAACAGTTTCGCCCAGCGGATTTCCCAGACCGTCATCGGGTCCCGAGAGGAGCAACAGATTACCCGTTGGACCTACGTCTCCGACTATGCCATGGCTTCAGCAAGCAACATATACCGCAAGATGTATGATGCGGGGCAGATCGACCGGCCCGTAGTGGAAGCGGTTTATACCAAGGCCCACGGTGAGTCCGAAGTTCTTGTCTCAAGCCGCACGATGACTTACCTTCAGCCTGATGCCATCAACCACCCTGCTTTATTCTGCATCGCATCTGTCACGGAACACGACGGAGTGACCCATAAGAACCACGTCACCTATTACTCCTACGACAAGCTCGGACGGATTCTCCAAAAGACGGACCCTGCCGGCATCTCCACCGTCTACGTCTGGGGCTACAACGGACTCTATCCCGTCGCACAGATCGTCGGGGCCACCCTCACCCAGGTCAAGGAAGTCTCCGGCCTCTCGGGCATCGAGAACGCCCCGCTCTCCGGAGCACTCTCTTCCACACAGGTCTCCGCCCTGCGCGACATTCCCGACGCGGAGGTGACCTCCTGGGAGTACGCCCCGCTCGTCGGCCTCACCAAGGAGACCACACCCGACGGGCGCTCCACCTCCTACACCTACAACGCCTCCGGCAAGCTCCACCAGGTCCTCGACGACCTCGGGCGCAAGACCGCGGCCTACCTCTATTCCCCGGACAACAAACAGTAATAAATCCAGTCAGCCATGAAAACTCTGCTCAAACTCCTTGCACTCGCAGCAGCAGCGCTGCTGTGCCTGCCCGCAAGCCTGATGGCCCAGAATATCTCCGTCAGCACCACTTCTCTCTCCTGGTCTGCCTCCGACACCTCCGAACAGGCTATCCATGTCTCGGCCGACTACGGGGTCACCTGGACCGTCTCCGTGTCCAGCTCCGCTTTCATTGCAGATACTTCCGAAGGCGAGGGCTCTGACTTCATCCACGTGGCGCCCGCCGCCCAGAACACGGGCTCTTCTCCGGTCACCGCCGTGCTCACCATCAGTACCGGAGGATCTTCGGCACAGGTCTCCCTCTCCCAGTCCGCCCCCGAGGTCAATCCCACCGAGCGCATTGCCCTGCCCGGCAACTGGACCCTCACCCGTACCTACACCAACGCCGCCGGGACCGCCACCTTCGAGGACATCACCTTCTACGACGGACTCGGATATGCCGAGCAGGTCGTCCAGGTCGGCGCCTCCCCCTCCGGCGGCAAGAACATCGTCACGCCTGTATGGTATGATGTGATGCGCCGCTCTGATGCAAGGTCCTACCTGCCCTACGTCTCCAACAGCACTTCCCGCACCGAGGAAAGCACCTCCTCCGTGCTCTCCAACCAGTCTGATTGGTACGACGCCAACGGCTGGTCCGACCAAGGAGACTATGCCTTCTCCGAGCAGGAATACGAGGCCTCGCCTCTCAACCGCGTCCTGAAGGTACGCAAGTCCGGCAAAACCTACTCTTCCTCCGAAAACGGCTCCAAGGCCGTCCAGATCAGCTATGGTACCAACGCCGCCGATGAAGTCCGCAAACTCTCCGTAGGCAGTACCGGAGCAATGTCCATCAGCGGCACCTATCCGGCCGGCACCCTCCACAAGGTCACCACCACCGACGAGGACAACGCTGTCTCCATCGTCTGGACCGACGTGCTCGGACGCACCGTCCTCTCCCGCACACTGTTGGATTCCGATAACGATCCCAATATGGATCCCGACGACGTCACCTACTATGACACCTACTACGTCTACGACGACGCCGGACACCTCTGCTGGGTCGTCACTCCGGAAGGAAGTGCCCTCCTCGAAACATCCGATACCTGGCCTGTGCCGACGTCGCCCAACGGGACATCCACGGAGTCGTCCCTGGCCCAGGCGGCTGCACGGTACTGCTACGTCTACACCTGGGATGGTCTCGGGCGACAGCTCTCCCGCAAGATTCCCGGCAAGGCCGTCGAGTACTTCGTCTACGACCACGCCGGACGGCTCGTCATGAGCCAGGACGGGCTCCAGCGCACCGCCGGCCTCTGGGTTACCTGTAAGTACGACAACGCCGGGAGGCTCGTCCGCCGGGCCCTGCTGAACTCCTCCCAGGGTCGCGCCTACTTCCAGAGCCTTTTCGAGAGCAGCAACACCCCTTCAGCGGTGTATCCCAGTTTAGGAGACACTGTCCTGGAAGTGTATGACTACGGCTCCTATACAAACGCCTCCTCCGCGGGGTTGGCTTTCTCCGCCGTCAGCGGCGTTGTCGCCGCCACCGACGTGGACCAGACCCGCATCAAGGGCCTCAAGACCTACGAGAAGGTCGCCATCCTCTCCGGCACGGGCGTGCCGACCACCTTTGTCCAGCGCGCCTTCTACTACGACCAGCTCGGGCGTCTCATCCAGACCGTCGAGTCCAACGCCATGGGCACAGTCTCACGCTACTCCTCCGGCTACGACTTCCTCGGCAATGTCACCGCCTCCCGCGAGCAGCACGGGTCCGACTACAAGACCAGCACCTTCACCTACGATCTCCGCGGACGCCTGCTCTCCGAGTCTTCTTCAGTCAACGGCAGCGTCACCGCCACGATGGCCTACGCCTACGACCCCCTC
>JAFWPT010000280.1 GCA_017509375.1 Bacteroidales bacterium
GGTAGCCGGAGAAAGCACTGCGACCAGTACTATCCAGAATTGCCACTATCCTTCCAGCGGAACCATGACTGGCGTAGGTGAGAGCTATCCTTGGCAGATTTGCGGAGATAGCAATTTCATCGACGGTGGCGGCAATACGGCCAACCTGTAGTAATTATTATCTATGAAGAGAGTTGACTTCATAGTCCTGCTTCTGCTCCTGCCGGCCCTTCTGCTTGGGCTGGCGGGATGCGGACAGCAGGGTCCTGAGACTCTGCCCGAGGACATCACCATACTCGAACTTGGCCTGCCCGGCGAGAGCAAGACTACAATAGGAACGTCCCAGGACGGCAAGCGCAAGGTCTATTGGGCAGACGGCGACTGCATCTGCCTGAACGGCGCCGTATCCGACCCTTTGGACGGAGTGGAAGAGAATCAGACGTCTGCCAGTTTCCGCGTTCAGGGGAGTTTTACGTTGCCCTATAATGTGCTGTATCCGGCTTCTTTATGGAAAGACGACGCCACCGTAACGCTTCCTGCCTCTTCAAACTGGTCCGCTACTGTAGCTGCGCCCATGGCCTGTCAGATTACCGAAGCAGACGGGGAAGCAAGCCTGAAGCACCTGAGTACCGTTCTGCGGCTTGCAGTCCTGGGCTCCGGTCAGCTCTCTTCGGTATCCTTCAAGGGTAATGCCGGGGAGCAGGTGTGCGGTGATTTCAGCATTGATTATCAGACAGGTACGCTAACTCCTGCATCTACTGCAGACGCCGACAAGGAGTTGGTAATGACAGTCGGACAGGAGCTTTCTGCGGATACTCCGCTGGAACTCTTCCTCTGCATTCCTTCGCAGAATTTCGGGTCCGGCTTTACCGTCACCCTGTCTGACAGCGACGGCAAGTCCATGAGCATACAGCGCGGATCCGCCATTGAGTGCGCCGCCGGACATATCCTGGTGCCGGCTGCAATTACCTATGCCCCTTCGCAGGAGGTGAGCGCCTTCGAGTTCGGCCTCGGAGAGATGGAGATGGATGTGCTTGTGCTGGGTGACTACAACGTGCACGGACGCGTAGTGGATACCGCCGGAAATCCTTTGGAAGGCGTTGTAGTGACCGACGGAGAAGTGTGCGTCAAGACCTTCTACGACGGATCCTTCTACCTCATGAGCGAATTCGAAGCTTCAGACTTCATCTATATCAGCACTCCTGCCGGCTACCTTCCGCCCGTGGAAGGGGGAATACCCAAGTTCTACAAGGACAGGGCCTCTTTGAGCTGGAACAATAAGGTGCTGGAATGCGGGGATTTCGTGCTCACTCCGGTGGCGAATCCGGACAACTGCACTATCTTCTTCACCGCTGACCCTCAACCGAGGGGTTCGAAGTGGAGCATGGATAATATCGCTTACCGCTCCCTTGCCTGCTGCAACGACCTTTACAAGGAACTCAAGGAGACTGCCGCATCCGTGACGGGACGCCAGGTTTACGGTATCTGTCTTGGAGACATAGTGCATGAAGATATGGCTCTGTTTTCCAATTATGCCGACGGACTCAGCACTCTCGGCTACCCGACTTTCAACGTAATCGGCAACCACGACAACGACCCGACCGCCTACGATGATGCCGGCGGAGCGGGGCCTTTCGAGTCCTGGTTCGGCCCCCGCAACTATTCCTTCAACATAGGAAAGATGCATTTCGTGATGCTGGACGACCTTGCCATGTACAGGTCGGGCGGCGAACTTAAGTCGTACAACAACGGACTGGACGACATAGCCTGGAACTGGCTCAGTGCCGACCTTGCTACCGTCAGCAAGAACACCACTCTGATGGTATGTGCTCACGCCGCCATGTTCCGCAAGTCCCCGGACGGAGAGGTTTCCGGCAGGGAAGCCACCCTTCACGGCGAAGATTACGGCTCGTTGATTCGTTCTTTCAGCAAGATCCATGCGTGGGCGGGGCACTCCCACTCCACGTTCAATTACATCTATCCCACCACTCACCGCTACAGGAACCTGGAAGTCCATACCCTGGCCCGCTCCACCGGAGAACTCTGGACTAACGAGTATTTGTCTGCAGGTACGCCCCGTGGCTTCACCGTAGTGGAGATAAGGAACGGCGTGATAGACTCCTGGCGCTTCCATCCTACCAAGTACCAGTCCGACACTTTCCGCGGAAGCAAGAAACCCGCATACAAGTACAGGGACTGGACATACAACAGTTCCGGCGTGGCCATGAGGAACGGCAAACCGCTGGACGAAAGCTACCAGATGCATGTTTATCCTCCGGGATCCTATGCGTCCGGCGACGGCTACATGTATGTGAACGTGTTCCTCTGGGATACCAAGTGGGATAATCCGGTGCTTATTTCCGGCGGAACCACCAGGGAAATGGAGTTGGTGACTGCATCCGACAAGTATGACTTGGGCGAGTATGAGATAGACACCTTCTACAAGGCTAATTCCTCCGTACTCAAGGGCTACAGCGGCTATCCCGCCACTCCTTCCGAGAATTATCCTCACACCTTGTTCAGGGTGTCGGCTCCGGCCAGCGGTTCCGGCACGGTGATGGTTACCGACCGCTTCGGGAATGAGTACCGTCAGGCGGTCTCCTGGTAGCTTAAAGGCCCGGGATGCCGAAAACGCCCGGGCCTTGCGCCAGTTGCACTTCTTGATTTTAAATGTGCGAAGGGCTTGATACAACGAAGATGAATGATATATTGTTAAATATTAAAGACTTACACGCCGGGATTGAAGGGCGGGAAATATTGAAGGGCGTGAATTTGACAATACGCCGCGGAGAAGTGCACGCCATAATGGGGCCCAACGGTGCCGGAAAATCTACGCTCAGCGCTGTGCTTGCCGGGCGTCCGGACTATAAGGTGCTCGGCGGCAGCGTCAGCTACGATGGCCGCAACTTGTTGGAAATGACCCCGGAAGAGCGTTCCTGGGCCGGCATTTTCCTAAGTTTCCAGTATCCCGTGGAGATTCCCGGAGTGAGCATCACCAACTTTATGAAGGCCGCTTTGAATGCCCGCCGGAAGGCCATGGGGCAGGAAGAGCTGAAGCCTGCCGAATTCCTCAAGCTGCTGAAGGAGAAGATGGCCTTCGTGCAGATGAAGGGGGAATTCGCAAAGCGGGAAGTCAACGTCGGCTTCTCCGGAGGTGAGAAAAAGCGTAACGAGATATTCCAGATGGCCATGCTGGAGCCGGTATTCAGCATACTGGACGAGACCGACAGCGGACTTGATGTGGACGCGCTCCGCATCGTCGCCGACGGGGTGAACCGCCTGCGTTCGCCCCGCAGCGCCTCGGTCGTCATCACCCATTACCAGCGCCTGCTGGAGTACATAGTGCCGGATGTCGTGCACGTGCTCAAGAACGGCCGCATCGTTGCCACCGGCGGCATCGAGCTCGTGCAGCAGATAGAAAACGAAGGATACGACAGCATAGATGGATAACATAGTTTACCTTGCCGGCCGGGATGCGCTTCCAACTTACCTTCGCCTTGGAGAGGGGGAGGAATTGAAGATGACTGTAGTGGTGCCAGAGGGGGTAAGCTGCCGTCTTGCCCTCGAAATCGACCTGGACGGCCACGGAGCGTCCCTGGACCTTGCAGGGGCCAGCTTCAGCAGCGCCGGCGAAGATGTAAGCATTCACGTGATCGTGCGCCACAATGTGCCAGGCTGCCGTTCGGAGCAGCTTTTCAAGAGCGTGGCCGGAGGAAGTGCCAGGGTGGAGTTCGACGGGCTGGTATATGTGGCCCGGAATGCCGTGCGCACCATCGCCCATCAGCAGAATCACTCCCTGTTGCTTTCTGAGTCGGCCGTTGTACAGTCCCGACCCCAGCTGGAGATCTATGCCGACGATGTGGAATGTTCGCACGGAGCCACCACCGGTTTCCTGAATCCTGAGGAACTGTTCTACATGCGCAGCCGCGGCATTCCCGAGGATATTGCCCGCCAGATGCAGATAGAGGCCTTCCTCGCTCCGGTTCTGGCTCGCGCAGAGGCCGCTGCCGTATGACCGTTTACACTTGTACGAAAGTAAATATCGGCCTGAACGTGCTTCGGCGCCGCCCCGACGGATACCATGACCTGGAGACCCTCTTCGTGCCGTATCACGGCTTCGGCGACCGGCTGGACGTGGAGGTTTCCGACGAGCTTTCTATACAGATATTCCGGAAGGAAGGGGTGGACTGGGACCCTATGCAGGACCTTACGGTGAAGGCCTGGAGGCTGCTGAAAGCCGATTTCCCCCAGTTGCCGCCGGTAGGCATACGCCTGTGGAAGGATGCTCCCGTAGGAGCGGGGCTAGGCGGCGGCTCGGCGGATGCCGCCTTCATGCTTAAGGCCCTCAACGAGCTGTGCAGCCTGGGGCTGGAGCAGTCTGAACTGGCCGCTTACGCTGCGAGGCTTGGCTCCGACTGCGCCTTTTTTATAGGCCCCGCTCAGGCAGGAGGGGCGGCCGCCGGCGCTTCGGAACTGTGTCCTATGTTCGGGAGCGGCAGGGGGGAGATATTGGAGCCGTTCGAGCTGGACCTGTCCGCCTATGAACTGAAGGTGGAAATACCGCTTGCGGCCGGCGGAGCGCCTGTGGCAGTAAGTACCAGGGAAGCCTATAGCGGAGTCGTTCCCCGGGAACGGCGAATCCTTTCGCTACGGGAGGCGCTGAAGCTGCAGGTGGAGCAGTGGAAAGGGGTTGTGGTCAATGATTTCGAAGCCAGCGTATGCCCGCTTCATCCGGAAATCCCGGCAATGATAGCCGATTTTTACCGGAGAGGAGCCGTTTATTCGTCGATGTCTGGTTCCGGGTCGTCTGTTTTTGGCATTTTTCCTCGTTAAAAGGACCTTTTTATTGATTTGAGCACGGAATTTGCTATCTTTGCAGACTATTCTGTAAATGAAGCGGATTGCGTTCATATTGTTTATGCTGTTTTTTGCATTGCGGCTCGGAGCCCAGACCACCAAGGTCAGCGGCACCGTGCACGATGCCCAGACAGGTGAAGCTATTCCCTTCGCTGGTATTTATTTCAAGAATACCACCATCGGCCTCACCGCCGATATCGACGGAAAATTCATCATCGAAACCCGCGACCCCGAGGCAAAACTGCTGGTGTGCCAGCTTCTCGGTTACGAGCCGCAGGAGATTGAAATAAAGCACGGAGCGTTTTCCCACGTGGATTTCAAGCTCAAACTTGCAGACAATCAGCTGCCCGGCGCATTCGTAAAGGCGGATAACCGGAGGATAAGGCGCCTGCTGGCAAATATCGACGCCCATCGCCCCAAGAACGATCCGGATTTTCGCCCTTGCTTCAAGTGCAATGTGTACAATAAGATGGAGCTGGACCTCTCGCATCCCCGCGAGGTGCTCACCAACAAGCGTTTCCTTAAGGAGTTCGGCTTTATCTTCGATTATATGGACACCTCCGTAGTGAGCGGCGTTCCATATCTTCCTGTCATGATTTCCGAGTCTGTGGTAGAGCGCAGGCACACTTCCAATCCTACTGTGGATAATGAGCTGATTACCGCCAACCGCATTTCCGGCATCAATCCGGATGCCAATATGCTCAGCCAGTTCACCGGCAGCATGCACCTGCAGGTCAATTTCTACCGTCCCTTCATCAACAGCTTCAACGTAGAGTTCCCCTCCCCTATACAGAGGAACGGACTGCTGTTCTATAATTATTACATCATAGACTCGCTGAAAGTGGACGGCCGCAAGACCTACCTGGTGCGCTATCATCCCAAGCCGGGTATCTCGTCACCGGCATTCGACGGGGAAATGCACATTGACGCAGAAGAGTTCGCCGTCAGGCATATTACCGCAAAGATGGTTCGCGGAGGTAATGTCAACTGGCTGAGGGATATAGTCTTGGAGACTGATTATCAGCGCCTTCCGGACTCTACTTGGTTCTACGGCCAGGACAAGATGTATGCGGATTTTTCCATTGCCCTCGGTGACTCCACGCGCATGATGTCCGTAATAGGCAACAGGCAGCTGAACTACACCAACCTGGATTTCTCCCCTATGGAACCCTTGAATCCCGGCGACGGAAAAGTGAAGGTGCTGGAAGACGCCAACCACAAGGACGAGAACTTCTGGATAGAGGAGCGTCCTTATGAGCTCTCCGCCAAGGAGCAGGGAGTATATGACATGGTGGACCAGATACAGAACGTAGATTTGTACAAGGTCGCATACAAAGTAGCGTATACCCTCGCCACCAGCTACTACGACATTGGACCCATAGGCATAGGAATAGGCCAGTTGTACAGTAAGAACGAGCTTGACGGGCATAAGGTAAGACTCAGCTTGCATACGTCCAAGGAACTGAGCAAGACTTTCAGGGCTACCGGCGCCGTCTCTTATTGCTCCAACAAGAACGAGAACGATTCCCAGGTCAAGGGTTTCCTTACCTATGAACACCTCTTTAAGAAGGAGCCGCAGCGCAAACTCACATTGGACGCCAGGTACGATGTGTTCCAGCTGGGCAAGGGTGAGAGCAACCTCACGAGCGACAACTTCCTCACATCCTTTTGGGGCAAGCAGTCCAAGCTGGCGCCCATGACCAATTTCTCGGCCCGCTACGAGCACGAGTTCTCCATGAACTTCAATACCGACGCCCAGATTGGCCTGCAGCGCTATTTCTCCAACCGCTTCGTGCCTATGGTTGACTGGAACGGCAACGTAATTCCGAGCGTGGCTGTGAACCAGCTCAAGTTCCAGGCCCGTTTTTCCTGGGAAGAGACGGTCAACCGAGGCTTCTATACCAAGACCTACATCCACTCCGACTATCCTATAGTAAGTTTGAACCTGGAGGGCTCGGTCCCCGGTCTCGGACGCCAGAACGAGCTGTCGTTTTTCCGTCCCTCGATGGAGGTGTACTGGAAATTCCGCATTCCACCTCTGGGCGTTTCCGAACTGGACCTGAATGCCGGTTCCATTATAGGCCGTGTGCCCTGGATGCTGCTTCAGATGTATCCGGGCAACGCAACCAATATTGAGGACAAGACGGCGTTCTCCTGCATGGAATACTTCGAGTTTGGCTCCGATACCTGGGCCACTCTGTTCTGGTACCACTGCTTCAACGGCTTCTTCCTCGGTAAGATTCCGCTCATCAGCAAGTTGCAGTTGCGTGAGGAGTTCTCCGCCAAGATGGCCTACGGTACTCTCCGCGATTGGAACAACGGCACCGACGCCAAGTACGGGGCAATGATGCAGTTCCCCTTCGGCATGAAACCTTTGAACGGTGTGCCGTACATAGAGCTGGGTGCCGGAATTTCCAATATCTTCCGTGTGCTCAGGGTGGACTTCATCTGGAGAGTAACGCACAGGGAAGTGGAGGCTATGGGAGCCGACGGTAAAATTCAGATGGTTCCCGCCCGCCGCTTGTGGACAGTCAACGTGGGTGCCGAATTCCGCTTCTAGAGCAGACCTTCCGGCAAGTCCATCACGATGGTGCGGGAAGCTTTATCTACAGAAACTATAAGATCTTGATGCAGAGGCACCAGGCTGTCGCCGACCTGCAGGCATGGATTGCCGGGAATGTCTTCTGTTCCGCTGATAATGCCCACGAAGGTGTCTCCGTTGTAAAGGCTCCAGCCGATTAGGGATTCTTCGTCGGCGCCGTCATCTTCCACGTCCAGGCAGATCTCCTTTCCCACCAGTTCTTCGGCATCTGCAAGATTGCGGCAGTCGGTAAGGCGGACTATGGCGCGGGTGCCTCCCTTCGGAGTGAGCTTTTCGATAAAAAACGGAACCGGCAGTCCGTCGAAAACGACGAATACCGGTTCCTCGGTGTTGATTTCCTCGGCGTCGATGTCAAGCAGTCCGATAAGGATCTCGCCTTCGGTGCCGTTGGATTTCAGGATTTTTGCTATCGGAAGCATTATGCCTCAGCGGCGGGTGCTTCTTCAGCTGCGGCTTCCTCGGCAGGTGCCTCGGCGGCGGCCTTCTCGGCAGCCTGCTGGGCAGCGAGCTCAGCGGCCTTCTTTGCAAGAGCCTCTGCGCGTGCCTGGTTTACCTTGGCTTCCTCTGCCTTTGCAGCTTTGCGGGCCTCGATATCGGCATTCTTGAGTCCGGTCTTCTTGGCCTCGATCTTGGCATCCCTGCCAGCTTTCCAGTCGTTCCACTTCTTGTCTGCAACTTCCTGGGTGAGAGCTCCCTTGGCTACGCCGCCATCAAGATGGTGACGAAGGAGGACTCCCTCGTAGGAGAGGATGCGGCGAGCGGTGAGAGTGGGCTCTGCACCTACCTTAATCCAAGCCAGTGCGCGCTCGAAGTCGAGCACGATGGTAGCAGGGTTGGTGTTGGGGTTGTAGGAGCCGATCTGCTCGATGTAACGACCGTCACGCGGAGCGCGTGCGTCTGCCACTACAATGTGGAAGAATGCGAAATTCTTCTTACCGTGGCGCTGTAAACGAATCTTAACAGCCATTGTGAATCTGTTTTTTTAGTTGATATTGATAATACGCCCTACCCGAGAGCGGACTGCAAAGGTAGCAATTTTTTAGATATAAGGAAAAAAAGTTTATCTTTGGCTGTTAATTTATTGAAGAGTATGGAACTGTTGGCTATTCATTGGAACGTCAATCCTGTAATATTCAGTATAGGGAACTTCGGAATCCGCTGGTATTCATTGCTTTTTGTGTCCGGATTCATTATCGGCTGGTATCTCTTCCGCTGGTTTTTCCGCCGGGAAGGCGTGCCCGAAAAACTGCTTGACCCGCTGCTCTACACCTTGCTTATAGCTACCATCGTGGGCGCACGCCTCGGCCATTGCTGTTTCTATCAGCCGGATTATTACTTCGGCTCATGGAAAGGGTTCTTGGAGATCTTCATGCCCTGGAAAGGCGGACTGGCCAGTCATGGCGGAGCGATCGCATTGCTTCTTGGAATGTGGTGGTATTCAGTACATTATGGCAAAAAGAATGATTTCGATTATCTCTGGATAATGGACCGTCTTGTGATTACCGTGGCCTTTGCAGGCTGTCTAATCCGTCTGGGCAACCTGTTCAATTCGGAGATATACGGGGATGTGACCAATCTGCCCTGGGGCATCATTTTCGACCTCCGCGGGGAGACCGAGCCCAGGCACCCTACCCAGCTGTACGAGGCTACGAGTTACCTGATACTCGGACTTGTCCTGCTTTGGGTGTACGCCAAAAAACTGGATAAGGTACACAGAGGCTTCTTCTTCGGCCTTTTCCTTGTGGGCTGCTTCGGAATGCGCTTCCTTATCGAGTTTATCAAAGAACCTCAGGTGGAGTTCGAGCAGAGCATGGCCCTGAATATGGGACAATTGCTCTCCATCCCATTCATCCTTGCAGGTATAGCGTTGCTGGTCTATGCGGCCGTGTCCAGGAAGCCTGCAGCCATAGTTCACCCCGAGCCGCCAAAAAAAGAGCCCACGCATTACGCGAAGGCTCTGTAGTGCCGGGCTGCCGGAGGCTATTTCCATTCCAGCCTGCCGCTGCCGCTCACTTTGTGATTGACGCTGCGGGCATTGCCGGAGAGAATTACGTCTCCGCTGCCTGTAATACGTATATCTACGTCACCTGCGTCTTTGCAGCCAAGGGTGACGTTTCCGCTGCCTGTAGTGGTGACATCAATGGCGTCGGCTGTAATGGAGTTTACAAAAATGTCTCCGCTGCCGGAGGAGGACAACGTGGCTGATTCTGCCTGCAAGCTGTTCACCAGGGTATCTCCGGAGCCGGTGAGTTTGCTCTGGAACTTCCTGCAGCTGACGTTTCCGGTAACCTTCAGGTCCCCGCTGCCGCTTAGCTTGAAAGAAAGGTCCCCGTCCGCATCAATGGTTCCTGATGTTATGCAGTCGCCTGAACCTGTGAGGGTTACGGCGTTGAGGCCGGCGGAGGTGACAGTCACGAATACATCTGTTTCAGGTCTCAGTATGTATCCGGACTTGACGGCTACGTGGAGGGTCCCTTTTTCTACATATATGTTGTAGTAATCTACCAGATTCCGGTCGCAGGTAAGAACCACGGAGGGTTCGCCCGGGGCCTGGGAATACAGCACGTCGATGGAGCCCACGGAAGATATGGCATTAAAACCGTCCACTTTGATATTCTCTTCCACGGAGATGCCGTCCCCTGTTACTATATGGCCGAATAGATTGTCCAAACAGCAGGAAGATAAAATGCACGCGCTTGCCGCAAGGGCTAAAAACCTTCTCATAAATTTATTTGGTTTTAGATGTTTCCAATCTTATTACTATGGACAGCGGCAGTACTTTACCGAAGCAGTCCTGCAGAGCCAGTTCGCCAGAGCTAATCACTGCAGACGGACCGGCTTGTGCCGCGGAAATGCCGAAAGCTTGGCGTACGAGCGTCTCGCCAAGGGCAGCGGAGTAGCCGTTGGAGTAGAGGTTGAGCACCACAAAGCCGCCCGGCGCCAGGATGGCGGACACGGTGCGGAGCATCTCGAACAGACACTCGTCCAGCTTCCATTTTTCTCCGTCCGGCCCGTGTCCGTATGCGGGAGGGTCGAGGATGATGCCGTCGTAGCTTTTGCCCCTCCGGGCTTCCCGGTGAGCGAATTTCATGGCATCTTCGATAACCCAGTGGATGCCACCGGGACCTGGAAGGCCGGCCTCCTCCGGTCTCCGACTATTATCCCCCGCTGCTTCGCAGCTGCCCCCAGGGGCACGGGGGGCGTTCCCCCCGAAACCGGCCTCCGCCGGTCTCCGACTACTA
>JAFWPT010000281.1 GCA_017509375.1 Bacteroidales bacterium
CCCGAAGTCATCGACGATGTTCACAAGATGCTTGTACAGTGGGAAGAAGGCGAGCCTCATGTGCGTGCTCTCTGGGAGAAGATGAACGGCTGGGTCTTCGACGGTTTCGAACAGACCTACAAGGCCCTGGGCATCAGTTTCGACCGAACCTACTATGAGCACGATACTTATCTGCTGGGCAAGGAACTCGTGCAGAAAGGCTTGGACATGGGCGTACTTGTTAGGGATCCGGACGGCTCCGTCTGGTGCGACCTTACCGCCGACGGGCTGGACCGCAAGCTTTTGCTCCGCTCCGACGGCACCTCGGTTTATATGACCCAGGACCTCGGGACAGCAGAGCGCCGTTTTGCCGAATATGAACTGGATTCCCACGTGTACGTGGTCGGTGACGAACAGAACTACCACTTCCAGGTGCTGAAGCTGGTGCTCTCAAAGCTCGGCTTCGCCTGGGCTGACCAGATTTTCCATCTTAGTTACGGCATGGTGGAGTTGCCTGAGGGCAAAATGAAGAGCCGCGAAGGCACTGTCGTAGATGCCGACGACCTTATCGAGAAGATGTACGACGAGGCGAAGGCTACAAGCGAAGAGTCCGGAAAGCTGGACGGCGTACCCGAAGATGAGAAGGAACGCCTTTATCGCATGATTGGTCTCGGTGCCCTCAAGTATTTCATACTTAAGGTGGACCCCAAGAAGAAGATGCTCTTCAACCCGAAGGAGTCCATCGATTTCAACGGCAATACGGGGCCTTTCATACAGTACACTCATGCCCGTATCTGCAGCATCTTGCGCAAGGCCGCCGAGGCCGGCGTCAAAGCCGGGGTAGCTGACGCAGCCGTGCTCAGCCCCAAGGAGATACGTCTTGTGAAGCTGCTTTCCGGCTATCCTCAGAAGGTGGCCGAAGCCGCCGCCGCTTATTCTCCGGCGCTCATAGCCAACTACGCTTACGACCTTGCCAAGGAATTCAACCAGTATTATCACGAGACGCAAGTGCTGAAGGAGCCTGATGCAGTGCTGCTGTCCATGCGGCTTGCTCTGCTGGATACCCTTGCCGCAACTCTGCGCAAGGCTATGGGACTGCTCGGAATCGAACTTCCCGAACGGATGTGACACCCGGGCAAGACTATATGTTTCCCACTTCCGTCAAGGAAGTGCAAGCTCTCGGATGGGACTATATAGACATCATCCTTTTTAGCGGTGATGCCTTTGTGGACCATCCGAGTTTCGGTACTGCCTGCATAGCGCGATGGCTGCAGCATGCCGGATACCGGGTTGCTGTCGTACCCCAGCCCAACTGGCGGGATGATCTCCGGGACTTCCGCAAGCTCGGCAGGCCCAGGCTCTATTTCGGCCTGAATGCCGGAGCCATGGACTCAATGGTCAATCACTACACGGCAGCCAAGCGCCTGCGTCATGACGATGCATATACCCCGGAAGGCAGGGCCGGCGCCCGCCCGGACCGTGCGGTGACAGTTTACTCCAAGATTCTCAAGCAATTATGGCCCGACGTCCCGCTCATCATTGGAGGAGTTGAGGCTTCTCTGCGCCGTCTCACCCACTATGATTACTGGGAGGACAGACTGATGCCTTCCATATTGGTTGACAGCGGCGCCGACTGGCTTTGCTACGGAATGGGTGAGAAACCTATGCTTGCGCTTACCCGCGCCATAGAGAAAGGCTGGTCCAAGCACCAGATTGAGCAACTCCCGCAAATAGCTTTCATACGTACCGGAAAAGCCGAAACCCTCACTGAGGCTTTCATCCTGCACTCATACGAAGAGTGCTTGAAGGATAAACGTGCCTTCGCCGAGAATTTCCACCATATAGAGATTTATGCCAACATGCTCCGTCCCCCCGTGCTCATAGAGCCCGTCGGAGATGGCTACGTCCAGATAAATCCCACCTGCGAACCATCCACGACGGAGGAGATGGACTCCTACTGGGACCTTCCGTTTACAAAGCTGCCGCACCCCCGCTACAAAGGAAAGCGCATCCCGGCATACGACATGATTAAGGACAGTATAATAACCCACAGGGGCTGCTTCGGTGGCTGCAACTTCTGCACAATCGCGGCGCATCAGGGGAAATTCATCCAGAGCCGCAGCGAGGAAAGCATAATCAAGGAGGTTAAGAAGCTGGCCGCCATGCCGGAATTCCACGGAAACATCTCCGATGTAGGTGCGCCTACCGCCAATATGTACGGAATGACTGGAACCGACCGCTCAAGATGCGAAAAGTGCCGTCGCAAATCCTGCCTCTATCCGGCTCCGTGCGTAAACCTGGACCGCAGCCATGAGAGGCTCCTTCGCCTGTATGAGCGTATAGATGCCGTCAAAGGCGTCCGCCATTCATACATAGGCAGCGGAATACGTTACGACCTTTTCCTTAACGAAGACGGATTTGTGGATTCCAGCTCCCGTCCTTATCTGGAGACCGTAGTGTTGAAGCATACGTCGGGACGTTTAAAAGTGGCTCCGGAACACACCTCCGA
>JAFWPT010000282.1 GCA_017509375.1 Bacteroidales bacterium
AGTTCAACCTGGTAGTTGAGAATTATCCGGAAGTGAAAGCCAGCGAAATGTACAGGACTACGATGGATTCCGTGAACATGTATGAAAACCAGGTGCGTATGAGCCGTATGACCTACAACGACTCCGTGACCCGTTACAACCGGCTGGTCCGTCAGATTCCGGACAGCATAGTAGCCGCCCTGTTCCACTTCACCGAGAAGGCTTACCTGCAGGAAGACCAGAACAAGAAAGACATGCCGTCACTCAAAATCTGAGTGCAGTACATGAAGAAATTGTTTTTTACTTTAGTGGCGGCTTTGTCCGCCATTTCTGCTTTAGCGCATGAGCCCCGGATAAATGACATCAGCATATCCGTTATCCTCGATACGCTGGGAACGGCGCATATTGAGGAAGTGTGGGACGTTGTGGTGGCAAAGGGCACGGAATGGTACCTGGTACGCGAGAACCTTGGTGATATGCATATCGGCGGACTTGAGGTGTCGGACGAGACCGGAGCCGCATACATCGACGAAGGCGTCTGGGACGTGGAACGGAGCCTCTCCGCGAAGGCCGGACGCTGTGGACTGCACAAAACTTCCCGGGGATATGAAATCTGCTGGGGCGTTGGCAATTACGGACCTCATACATTTACCGTCCGCTACTATATGACCAATGCCGTCAAGTCCCTGAACGACTACGATATGCTTCACATGCAGTTCGTTACTCCGGGACTTTCGGCCGCTCCTTCCCATGTCCGCCTGCTTCTGGAGGCTCCGCAAAAGCTGTCTCCCGATAATTCCAGAATCTGGGCTTTCGGCTATAACGGCAAGGTTGTATTCACTGACGAAGGCTTGGTGCTCGCCGAGTCGACCGAGCCCTTCGTGTACAAATCCTCCATGATTTTGCTGCTCCGTTTCGACAAAGGTGTTTTCCACTCGCAAAGCGTTGTGAATAAAGACTTTGAAGACCATCTTCAGCTAGCTATGGAGGGCAGCAGTTTCAACGATAGTGACGGTGACGGAGAGGAAAACCCCTATTCTAACGGCATAGCTGTATTCTTCACTTGCCTGGTGATGTACTTTATATGCCGCAAGCCGCTGAAGGGTCTGCTCCTCGACATGGGGCTTATCAAATATCCGGCTAAAGACGGCCTGAGACACATCTTCGGTATGTCCAGGCTTCCCAAGAAATATGAATGGAGCCGGGACCTTCCTTTTGCCGGCGGACTGTATGAGACTTATTATGTCGCTTCCCATACTGAGGGCTACGATGACAGGAAGTTCTCCATTATCCCCGCAATCATGCTCCATATGGTAGAAGAAGGCATACTGACCCTGCGCCAGGATATTGGAGGCAAGAAAGAATTCGTCATCAACGAGAATGCGGCTACAGACGGGCTATGCGGCAACGAGAAGGATTTGCTGGATTTGCTAAAAACTGCCGCCGGCAAAGATAAAGTGTTGCAGGAGAGGGAGTTTAAGAATTGGGCCAGCAGCCATTGCAAGGAAGTCGATACCTGGGTCGCAGCCATGAAGGATGAAGTGCGGAAAAGGCTTAAGGAAGGAGCTTACGTGGAAGAAGGTTATGAGTATGAAGGCCAAATCTTTAGCCAGAAAGGGAAGGCTGCAGCCATGCATTCGCTCCAATTCCGTCAGTACCTGAAGGACTTCACGATTATCAACGAACGGAGTACTCCTGAAGTGGTACTGTGGGGGAAGTATCTTATGTTCGCCGCCCTGTTCGGCATGGCAGACAAAGTGGCCAGGGAGATGAAGAATCTGGCTCCCGGGGCAAATATCGGCTCACGGTCCGTGCCTGTGTCGGATGTGGGTGATCTGGTGGTGTTTACGGACATATTCCGGGATTCTGCACGCCGTGCTTATGCCAGCTACAATGCGATGAACAGTTCTTCCGGTAGTTTCGGAGGGGGCTCTTCAGGCGGTTTCGGCGGCGGCTCTTCCTTTGGCGGCGGAGGCGGATTCTCCGGCGGCGGTTTCGGCGGCGGAAGCAGATAAAGCGTATTTCTGCAAATATTTGTTATATGAAAAAATACATCATGGGCCTTTGTGCCACACTTGCAATGATTGGTTGTGTCAAGTCAGAAGACAACTCCGGCTATGTGGGACCTTCCGAGCCGGTAATTGAAAACGGCGTCATGACTCCGGAGGTCTTGTTGTCGCTGGGACGCATGAGTGACCCTCAAATCAGCCCCGACGGCTCCCGTATTCTCTATGGCGTCAGCTGGACCGATATCGACGCCAACCGCAGCTGCCGCAATTTGTGGATATGCGATGCCGACGGCAGCAACAACGTCCAGCTCACCCGCTTTGCCAAGAGCGTGGGTAACGCCCGCTGGAGTTCTGACGGTAAGGCCGTTTTCTTCCTTCAGGGCGGACAGTTGTGGAAAGCGCCGCTTTCGGGTAATAAACTCGGTAAAAAAGTGCAGCTCAGCGATGTGCCTGCCGGTATCTCAGAGTTCAAGTTGTCCCCGGACCAGAAGCGCGTGCTTTATATTTCCAGCATCAAAAATCCGAAGCTCGAGCAGGCCTCGGACAGCGACCCTAAGCTGGACAAGGCAAGGGCCTATGCAACCGAGGATCTCATGTACCGTCACTGGGACCATTGGGTGACAGACACTCCTCGCAGCTATGTGGCATCCCTGTACGGCAAGATTACTCCGGATTCATCGAAGGATATCCTGGGGGATGAGCCGTTCGAACTGCCCACGGAGCCTTTCGGGGGCGCCGAGCAGCTGGACTGGAGTCCTGACGGCCGCTACATTGCATACTCTTGCCGTAAGCTTACCGGCAAGCAATATGCTTTCAGTACCAATACAGGTATCTATGTGTACGACACGGTAAGCGGAGCCACCATTCCGGTCAAAACGGACGGAGGCTATGACACGGACCCTGTGTGGAGCCCTGACGGACGCTGGCTGGCATGGATTTCCATGCCTCGCGACGGCTATGAGGCGGATGCACAGCGCATACTGATCTGTGAAGTACGGAATGAAGACGGGAGCGTCGGCTTTGGCGCCCCGCGTCAGCTCGCAGCCTCCCTCGACAGGGATGCAGCAAGCCCGTCATGGTTTGGCAATAACTTGTATTTCAATGCTTTGATAGATGGTATTCAGGCCATCTTCAAAGTGACTCCGGAAGACGAGCTTACCCGCTTGACGCCCGATGATTGGAACTACGACTTCTTTACTCCTTTTGCGGTCACGGGAGAAGGAGACCAGCAGCGCCTGCTGACCACATACTACTCCCTGCACAGGCCTCTTGAGATGGCGGAGCTGCTGCCTGCGGGCCCCGAGTGCCGGAAGCTGAGCGGCGTCAACGACGCCATTTTTGGCAAGTTGGACGACGTAACTACTAAGAGCGTATTTGTAGAGACGGTTGACGGCAAGCAGATGCAGTGCTGGGTGATGTACCCTCCTAAGTTCGATGAATCCAAGCAATGGCCTGCTATAGAAATAGTGCTGGGAGGCCCTCAGGGTACGAATTCCCAGGATTGGAGTTACCGCTGGTGCTATCGCCTTATGGCCCAGCAGGGTTATGTAGTCATCATGCCCAACCGTCGTGGCACAACAGCCTTCGGCCAGGAATGGAAAGAGCAGATAAGCGGTGACTATTGCGGGCTCAACATGCAGGACTACCTGAGCGCCGGGCGCTATATCAAGAGCAAAGCATATGTGAACAAACTGGCCTGTGTGGGAGCTTCTTACGGCGGCTTCTCTGCATATATGCTGGAGGGCCTTCACGGGGACCTGTACGATTGCTTTGTTGCTCACGCCGGCATTTTCGACGAGGCTCAGCTCTGGTTCACCACCGAGGAAATGTGGTTTGCCAACTGGGACAACGGCGGGCTTACCGAGTACGCGTATGAGAGCGGCAAGCAAGGTCCGGCAGGCGACGGCATCACTTTCGGCGGCATGCAGCAGGCAGGCGCGCCTTATGCTTCGACCCCTAAAGCACGCAGGCACTATGCCAACGACCCCGTGAGCATGGTGACCAAGTGGCATACTCCCATTCTGTGCATACATGGAATGATGGATTACCGCATTCCTTACGAGCAAGGGATGGCGGCGTTCAATGCTGCCCAGATGATGGGTGTGCCCAGCAAGCTGGTGGTGTTCCCGGACGAGAACCACTGGATCATGCAACCCCAGAACGCCCTCTACTGGCACCGCACATTCTTTGACTGGCTCGACCGCTGGATGCGATGACAAACTCTTGGCAAGAGCGAAGCTCCATGCTTATCGGCGAGGATGCCCTCGGCATGCTGAACTCTTCCCGCGTAGCCGTCGCTGGCCTGGGCGGAGTGGGTGGAATGGCGGCGGAAATGCTGGTGAGGGCAGGCGTGGGCCATATTGTGCTGATAGATGTGGATACTGTATCTCCCAGCAATCTGAACCGCCAGCTGCCGGCTCTCCATTCCACGCTGGGCCGCAGGAAGTGCGATGTAATGCGGGAACGGCTGACGGACATCAATCCGGATCTGGAGATACAGTGCATCCCGGAATATTTGAACGAAGAAAGCATTCCCGGCATTTTCGGCAGCCTGGAGCTGGACGGGGTAGTCGATGCAATCGATACTCTCAGCCCCAAGATAGCCCTTATCCAGCATTGCCTGGCCAAAGGCATTTTTCTGGTTAGCTCCATGGGCAGCGGCTCCAAGCTGGACGCTACAAAGGTCAGGGTGGATGATATTTCCCGCAGTTTCCAGTGCCCTCTTGCACACATGCTTCGTAAGCGCCTGCATAAACTGGGAATAACGGAAGGTTTCCTTGCTGTATTCTCAACCGAGAAGCCGAAGCGCGAATCAGTAG
>JAFWPT010000036.1 GCA_017509375.1 Bacteroidales bacterium
CCAGGTGAGCCACTCCGGAGAAAAGTTCGACCCTGCCATGATGCGCAACGCCGCCCTGGCTCTCCAGAAGGAGCTCAAGAATACTGCACTCGTAGCTGCATACGAAGCCGACGGCAAACCCCAGCTGCTGCTTATGTATTCCGACGACCTTGTTGCCGCCGGACGCAATGCAGGAAAGGATATACGTGAAGCCGCCAAGTTTATCCAGGGAGGAGGTGGAGGCCAGAGCGGCCTCGCAACCGCCGGTGGCAAGAATGTTGCAGGCCTCAAGGATGCTTTGGAAACACTCGTAAAGGTAGCGACGGCACAATAACGCAATTGCGGGATGAAGAAGCTCGATCAGTACATGCTCAAATCGTTTATCGGACCTTTTGTCGCGATACTGCTGATCGTTATGTTCATCCTGCTGCTCCAGTTCCTCTGGCTCTACATCGACGAGCTCGTGGGCAAGGGCCTCGGCCTGGGTGTCATCCTGGAGTTCATGATGTGGGGAGCCTGCACCATCTTCCCCACAGCCATGCCGCTGTCGGTGCTTCTGGCTTCCGTGCTCGTGATGGGGCAACTCGGTGAGAACAAGGAGCTTATGGCTATCAAGGCGTCCGGCATCTCGCTAGGCCGCTTGTTTGCGCCGCTCATCGTGACCGCATTCCTGATAAGCGTTGCCGCCTTCTTCATCGGGAACAATCTGGTGACCAAGGCATACAACGAGATTTTCACTCTCCGGGATGATATTACCCGCACCAAGGAAAGTATCAAAATTCCCTCCGGCACTTTCTACGAGGGTATAGAAGGCTATGTGCTAAGGGTGCAGGACCAGAATGACGACAGCGGAATGATGTATCAGGTGCAGGTGTATGACCATACGTCGCGCCGCGGCAACACTTCTATGATTGTGGCCGACTCCGCTCTCCTGAAAATGTCCCGGCAGAAAGATTACCTCATCTTTACTCTTTTCAATGGCTCCAACTATCAGGAAACCAATGAAATGTCTTACCGGGACACATCCCTCGCGCTGAACCGCGTGGATTTCAGCCGGGAACAGCTCATCATTCCCCTGTCCAATTATTCCTTCGAGCATTCCGATTCAAGCCGCTTCGGCGACCAGGCCAAATCTATGCGGCTTTCCCAACTGGTCGCACAGAGCGACTCGCTCACCAGGAAGAACGACGATGCGTTCCTGAGCCACTATGCGCGTATGCGTGCTAACTCCGTGTTTACCAAACGGGAACAGCTGGACACCGCCAAGCGTGGCGACCTAAGCATGTATTACCAGTCGGACGATATGTGGAACTGGGAGCGCTACGAGGAAGTAGTCAAGGCCTTCGACCGTGCCGCCGGCGAGTCGGACAAGATGCAAATGGATGTAATGTCCTTCAATCACGACATATACCAGTCCTCTTTCTACCTGAGACGCACCGACGTGGAACTCTTCAAGAAGTATTCCCAGGCCCTGGCCTGCTTCATTTTCTTCTTCATCGGAGCGCCTCTGGGCGCAATGATAAAGAAAGGAGGCGGACTTGGAATCAGCGCCATTATATCCGTGCTCTTCTTCGTGGTGTATTGGATTGTTCAGATTTCCGGCGAAAAGCTCGCAAAAGATGGCTCCCTGAGCGCTTTCCACGGTGATTTCGCTGCCGCATACATCCTGGCCCCTATGGGAATATTCCTGACTTACAAGGCAATCAAAGATGCAGAGCTGTTCAACATGGATACCGTAAAATCGACCTGGAGGAAGGTACTGAGCAGGATAGTGGGCTTCTTCCGCAAGCCACGCATAGTGTATATGGGTACGCCGGAATTCGCTGTGGCTCCTCTGGATGAACTGGTGAAGAAGGGTTACAAGATAGCGGCCGTAGTTACGGTTGCCGACAAACCTGCCGGCCGCGGCCTGAAGGTAAACGAAAGCGCCGTGAAGCAATATGCTGTGCAGCACGGCATTCCTGTCCTGCAGCCGGAGAAGTTGCGCGACCCCGAATTCCTGAAGCAGCTGGCAGCCTTCAAGGCCGATATCTTCGTGGTAGTGGCATTCCGTATGCTGCCGGAAGAAGTGTGGAAAATGCCTCGTCTGGGTACTTTCAACCTGCATGCTTCCCTGCTGCCTCAATATCGTGGCGCGGCTCCTATCAACTGGGCCATCATCAACGGCGAGCACCGCACCGGTGTCACCACCTTCATGATAGACCACAACATAGATACCGGCGGCATTATCCTGAGGGAGGAGTGCCTGATCGATGCCTCCGACGACGCCGGCACGCTACACGACAAGCTTATGGAAATGGGACGCAAGGTGGTTACCGACACCGTGGACCTGATTCTGCAGCATAATGTGGAATTGCGTCTGCAGCGCTCCTTCGTGCAAGGGTCCGAGGTGCTGCATCCTGCGCCCAAACTTACCCGCGAGCTTTGTCACATAGACTGGACCCGCCGTTCCGTGGAAATCGTCAATCTGGTACGGGGTCTGTCACCATATCCTGCTGCGTTCGCTTCGCTCACTGCAGCAGGATCGACCACCATCCCCCTGCACCCCCAGGGGACGGGGGGCGTTCCCCCCGAAACCGGCGGACACCGGTCTCCGACTACTATCCCCCGCAGCTACGCTGCTGCCCCCAGGGGCACGGGGGGCGTTCCCCCCGAAACCCCCTGCGCAGATACGCTCACTGCAGCAGGATCGACTACTATCCCCCCAGATACGCTCACTGCAGCAGGAGCCACTACTCATGAGAAGTCAATCTCCGTCAAGATATTCAAGGTGGAGAAAATGGACGGCGTGCCCGGAGTGGAGAAGACGGAACCGGGACGCATATACAGCGACGGCAAAACCTACCTGGCGGTGGGTACGGGAGACGGCGCAGTCAAGATTCTGGATCTTCAACTGAGCGGTAAAAAACGTATGGAAACGGGAGCTTTCCTCTTAGGCTTCCGCGACCCCGAAAGCTGGCGCTGCGCTTAGTTTTATTGCTTCTGCGTCTTTCTGGAGCTGATTCCGTAATTCATTGAGAGAGCCGAAGCGACGCTCGTCGCGGATTCGGTCTATGAAATCCACCGTTATATCAAGACCGTAAATCATCTCGTCAAAGCCGAGAATGTGGGTTTCTATCGTCAAGGTATTACCGCTGTTAACAGTGGGGCGGGTACCTATGTTTGTCATTCCAGCAAAAGTAGCCCCTAATACGTGCACTGCAGTGTGGTAAACTCCGGGGCGGGGAATCAGCATAAGCGGCTCATAGAGCTTCATGTTCGCCGTGGGAAAACCAATTGTACGCCCTATCTTGTCGCCGGTAACCACTACTCCGTGGAGCCTGTACGGACGGCCGAGCAACTTTGCAGCACAGGCGGCATCTCCTCCCGCCAGGGCACGGCGGATGCGGCTGGAAGAAATAACCGTCCCGTCCAGCTCTACCGGCGGAGTAATCACGCTTTCAATCCCCATTCCGGAAGCAATCTCCGCTATACGGTCCGGGCAGGATTGCTCCGCGCCGAAGCGCGTATCGTATCCCAGCACAAGGGATGTACACCCGAATTCCGCTTTCAGGAAACGTAGATATTCCCCGGCTTGCCATGCGGCGAATTCCCGGCTGAAAGTAACTGTCTCTACGCGGTTAACTCCGAGATGACTACCTGCGCGGAAGCACGGTGAATGGATACGTTCACGAACCCTGGGGTATCGCGCAGGCATGCGATCTCACCGAACCGCAGGAAAACAACGA
>JAFWPT010000283.1 GCA_017509375.1 Bacteroidales bacterium
CCGGGAGAAAGAGTTACCGCCTGGATGCCTTCTCCTTTCACGCGCACGGAACCCGACACGAGGGTGACCTGGTCGCGCTCGTACAGGGGAGTGTGCCTTACGGCGAAGCGGGTGCCCAGTACGCTGACCTGCAGGTCACCGGCATTTACCACAAAGGAGCGTCCGTCTTTTGCAACATCAAAGTATGCTTCGCCGTCGAGCTTGACTTCCCTCACGGATGCTTTTTCAAAATTGCTGTTGTACGACAGGGAGCTGCCTATGTTGAGCCATACCGATGTGCCGTCCGGGAGCTTGAATTCGCCCTTTGAATTGCTGGATGTCACCATGCATACTTCCGAGGTAGCTGAAGGCGTGTTGCTGTGGGAGCGGATTTCCCGGCCCAGGCCGAAAAATCCCGCGATCAGGGCTGCCGCTGCGGCCACGGCCACAAAATACATAAAGCGGCTCCTGAGTGTTTTTTGCTTTTCTCCTTCCATGTGGCGGTGTATAAGGTTGAGCTTGCGCCGCCGCTCCAGGGTGGAGTCGCTTATATCTCTGGCAGACAGGGCTTCCCATTCACTGTAGAGGGCATCTTCCTTTTCCTGCTGGTCTTCGGGGTCGGTAAGCCAGCTCCCGAAGGCCAGCTTTACCTCGTCGGGGAAACTGCCTGACATAAATCGGTTTATGATGTTCTTTTTCTTGCCCATATTGATTGTGTGGTTAAAGCAGGGCGCTTAGTGCCTTGAGTTGCTCCAGGGCCCTTCCGATGTGATACTCAACTGTCTTGGGAGAGATTCCCTCCCGGGCTGCTATTTCCTGCTGTGTCAGGCCCATACGGCGGCTCATCAGGAATATTTTTCTGCGTTGTTCAGGCATTGCCGCTATGGTAAGGCTTGCAAGGGAAATGACGTCGCGCAAGTCCTCCTCCCTGGCCAGGTCTCCGCCGAACAGTTCCGGGAGTTCTTCAGAGGTCAAGCCTTGCTCCAGCGGGATGGGTTTTCCGCGTGAATAGTAATCATAGACAGCATGCTTGACGATGGTGAACAGGAATGGCTTGAACGCACGCACGCCCCTCAGCGAGCGCCGTCTGAGCCAGAGGCGCAGGAACACATCCTGACAGATATCCTCCGCAATGGATTTATCTTTTAGGAGTGCCCGTGCGAACGTCTCGACGAGCGGGGCATACTTCAGGTAGAAGTAATCGAACACTTCGTATGACCCGCCCGACAGACGTTGGATATACTCCGATTCTTGAGTCCCGTTCATTAATCGATGTTCACATTCGCCACCACAAGGTCTCCAGGTGCGCCGATGAGGTTTTCTGCGCTGACCTTGGCTCCGAGTACACGGGCGTCGGCGGTTACTTTCTCAGGCTTGTCGGGAGTTCCAAGGGTTATGGAATTCTTGCGTATCGCACCAAGGAAAGCACCGGCGATGCAGGCGCCGTCGGAGCTGATGACGGCACTCAGGGTGTCGCCGCTCCATACTTTGGCATATTGGGTAGCTCCGCAGAATCCGCCGATACGCACGGCATCGGAAGAATTCACGGTGATGGGACCCTTGCTGGTGTTGCCCTCGAGGTTGCAGACCGAATAGCCGAGCAATCCGCCTATCTCGCTGATATACACACCGTCGGCTTTGGCGTTAGTGACCATGATCTCTCCCTCGTTGGAGCTATTCTTAAGTTCTCCGTACAAGTCTCCGCAAAGGCCGCCGATCATCATGTATGATGCTGACTGGCTGGTGATTTTGCCAAAGTTCTTACATCCGTCCATAGTATGTCCGGAATTGCCGTTGCGCCCGCCGAGAATGCCGCCTAAATAAGTGGCTCCCTTCTGGTAGTGCCAGCCGTTTTTATAAGTAAGGTTGCCGTTGTTGATACAGTTGCCTATAGTGTAAAGATGTGTGTGGTGATGTCCGATGACACCGCCAAGCATGAGCTGCTGAGAGCAGTTGACGTTCTGCACGGTGCAGTTGGCATCGAGCACTATTTCTTTGCCGTTGCTGCATCCGGTCACATTGCCTGCGTTCTGGTAGCCTACTATGCCTCCGGCGCGGGTCCAGCGTGCGGTCGATTTGAAAGAAATCACAGAAGGCATGTCGCCGTCGATGTTCGTGCAATCCTTGACGGGCATGTTGCAGAAACCAGCGATTCCGCCAAGGTCGGCTCCGGTGGAGTTGCCTGCCGGCTGGATGATATCAACATCGATCTTGCCTGTATTGCGGCAGCCGGAGACCATGGTCTCCTCGGTGTAGTCCTTGGCTGAAGCTCCGCCTGCAACGCCTCCGCAGAGTACTCCCACATCGGCGCCGGCGCCTCTCTGCAGGCCTCCGGCATTGGCGAATGAGCCTTTGAGCGTTACGGTTCCGGAGTTGGAGCAGTCAATCAGGTTGAATGCTACATAGCCGGTGACACCGCCGACAGAAGGACGTGTGCAGGCAACCTCAGGATTGGTGAGAGGCACGATGTAGCTCACGTCGCCGGAGTTGATGCATCCCTCCATATCTCCCTCAAAGTAGCCGGCCACACCGCCCACGTTGCCGTAGGTTCCGGTGGCGCAGGCTCCGATCGAGAAGAAGACGGCTCCTTCATTGGTGCATTCTTTCATTTTGCCCATGTTGGCCGGGGCGTCGTTTGCGAATGCCGTTACCTTGCTGGCTCCGAGAACTCCGCCGAGGAATGTCTTGCCGGGAGTCTCATCGTATGTAAGGGAAATGGGGGCCTTGTTGTGGCACTTGACTATGCGGTCCTGTCCGGGCGCAGCTTCGCCTGCCATATATCCTGCAACGCCTCCGATAACCTGCTCATTGGCAGTGGCGACGTTTTTGAGCGTTATGGCGCCTTCGTTGGTGCAGTTGCTTATGTTGCCCTCAAGGAAACCTACGATGGCTCCCAGACGTGCTGTGTCTGCAAATGAATCGACGCGGTTGATGGGCGCTTTGTTCGTGCAGCCGCTGATCTGTCCGCCGGGCAGCAAGTGTCCTGCTACCAGGGCTATGTCTCCCTGGTCGGCGCCGTTAAGCGAGCAGCTGGAGTCGATGATCAGATTCTTGACGGTTCCGGACACTTCGGTAAACAGAGGAGTGGTTGCGCTCCAGTTGCGTATGCTCTTGCCGCCTCCGTCGAACGTGCCGGCAAAAGATGCTGCCGGAACCAGCTCTTTGCCCGACAGATCAATGTCGGAGCCGAGCTTGACCATGTCGGCCTCGGTGCACTGGGGGGCATACTCGTTAAGCCATACCAGAAGCAGCGTAGCGTCGTTGATTGTGAGAGGGTAGCTTATGGACAGTTCTCCGGTGGTTACGGATACCTCGTCGGACCATTCGGAGGTAACCTTGCCGGCTATTGCCTGAACCCGTACCACATATTCGGTTGAATACTCGAGTGAGCCAATTGTGCAGCTGCGCTCAGCGCCGCTGCCGGCAGCCTTGAAGTCTGCCTCCCCGGCTTTGTGATACTCGGTCTTGTAAGATTTGGCGTCCTTGACTTCCGCCCAGGACACCGAGATGGTGTTGCCGGATGCAGTGGCCGTGACGACCGGCTTTTCGAGCGATGTAACTTCCTCAGGCTGAGGCTCTGGGGGTGTGGGTGTCGGTTCGGGTTCGGGCTTGGTGCAGGCGGCCAGGACGGCCAGAATGCACAGTGCGTTCAAGATAAGATGCTTTTTCATATTTTTATAGAATTGGTTATAGTATGCGGTTAGTCTTATATATTGACCCCGGTTTTTGAAGCTTTCCCTAGTGCCGGGTAAAAAAAAGACGCAGCCCAAAGGTTACGTCTTTTTGAATTTTCATACTAAAGTGCGCTTATGCAGCGAGCTTTTCGGCTACCTTGTCGATGGCATCCTTGACTGTGGCGATGGAACTGGTTTCCTCATCGGGAATCTTGATTCCGAACACCCTTTCAAATTCCATAAGGAGCTCGACGGTGTCGAGTGAGTCAGCTCCCAGGTCGTTGGTGAAGTTGGCTGATTCAGTCACTTCAGAAGGTTCAATGCCAAGTTTGTCAACGATGATGGCCTTTACCTTGCTTACGATTTCTTCGTATTCCATAAGTTATAATATTGGTTTATTAATTAGTACTTGTTACGTTTTGCAGGAGGCAAAGTTAAATATAATTATTCAGATTTGCAACCGCTTCCGTTTTCCGTTATAGTCTTTGCCAAGGAGGGGCCCACTAGCGAGGAGAGCTCTTCAAACG
>JAFWPT010000284.1 GCA_017509375.1 Bacteroidales bacterium
ATACTTTTGCCGGCGTGCGCAGTTTTCAGGGAGCGTTCAACGGCACTTCTCTCATATCCTTGCCTTCCAACCTGTTCGAGAGCGCCGGCGGCATCAGTGAGCTGAACGAAACGTTCAAAGACTGCCCTTACTTGGAATCGCTCCCCGAGGGTCTCTTGTCTCCGCTAGCCGGACTGGAACGTATGGTCTCCACTTTCGCTGGCTGCAAGTCGTTGACATCCATCCCTGCTTCTTTCTTCGATTCCAACCTGTCCCTGAGATCTATGGAAGGAGTGTTCATGAACTGTACCTCCCTGACAGGGGAGTCTCCGTATACGGAAATTAACGGCTCCCGTATACATTTGTATGAGAGGAACTTACATCCGGTAATATTCGCTCCTGTGGAACGTACGTATCTATGCTTTTTCGGATGCCTTGGCCTTTCGGATTACGATACAATACCGCATAATTGGAAAAAACCTTAGAATGGAACAAAAAGAAATCCCCGAACTTTATACCTTGCTTCAAAAGGTACAAATAAAATTTGGACGTCCGCTGGAGCACACCAACGACTTCAGGGTGTTGTCGGCGTTATTGGAGTATGAATGTAAGGAAGTCGTGTCCGTATCTACCCTGAAGCGCTTATGGGGCTACGTGTCCCAGCAGACTACACCGAGGAGCGCCACGCTTGACGTGCTGTCCCGCTTCTTGGGATTCATTGATTTTCAGGATTTCAGGCTTTCTTGCTTCGATGCTGCAAGCGACAGTTCCGAGTATGTGAATGCTTCCTGCGTCACTGCACGTGATGTGCCTGACGGAGGTATGCTGACCATAGGCTGGGCTCCCAACCGGCTGTTGCACCTTAAGAAAGTGGGGGAGCAGGAGTGGGAAGTGACCACGAGCTACAATTCGAAGCTGCTGGCCGGCGACCGCTTCGAGTCTGCGTGTTTTTTCAAGGGGCTTCCGCTGTTCTTGCCTTCGGTGCTGAGGGAAGGTGTGACCTTGCCATCCTACATTGCCGGCAAGAAGGACGGACTGAACGTGCTGAGCATTGATTCTTAGGCGCTTCTGCCGCTCAGAGCTTCTCTTCAAACAAATCGGATGCCTGCTGGAAGATGCGGTCTGGCGCATCGCTCTTTTCGGCTGAAGGCTTGGGCCGTACTGTTTTTTCCGTCTTCTGCTCCCTATCTTGCTTTTGCTCCGGGGGTGGCATGAAAACGCGAACGGTATCCGGCCTTACAGATTCCGGGACAGGCGCTTCATCCCTGCCGCGCGGGACAGAGAACAAGACAGCCGCCGCCACAATAAGCCCCGCCGCCGCGAAAAGCAGTACGCGTGGCCATCTGTATTCCGCCAGAATGGCTTCCTTGACGGATGCGGCATCCCGAAATCGTTTGTCCGGATTCCTGCGGGTGCAGCGCCGCACAACGTATCCTTTTCTGCCGGCTATCTCGCCTAGCACCACCCCGAGAGACCAGATGTCACTGCGGATATCGGCGGTCCCTCCTGCAGCAACCTCCGGAGACATGTAGCGGCGGGTCCCGGCTGGAGTTTTCAATATTGCGGAACTGCTGCTGTCGGCGAGTCCGAAATCTATGATCTTGATGTTGCCGCCATCGTGGGTGACCATTATGTTTCCGGGTTTCAGGTCGCGGTGGACAATCTGGCGGCTATGTATGTAGCAGAGCGCATCGCACAGTTCAGAGGCAAGCTGGATGTACTTTTTCCTGCCAGGACGCGTCCGCTGTAAGTATTCATCCAGGCGGTCTCCGTCCACCCAATCCATTTCTATACAATTGCCAAGCCCGTCGATGCAAGTGTACTGATAGGTCTCGCGTATATTCGGGTGCCGGAGGGGATAACCGAGTTCGAACTCTTTCTTGAGCATGGCTTCCTGCAGGGGGATGCCTCTCCACTTGGGCTTCAGACACTTATATACGCGGAACTGCCCGGCCCTTTCACCCCTGTACAAAGCGAAGAAGCCCTCTTCAGGACAATGGAGAAGGGTAAAGGTGGAAAGGTCTGTACCACCGAACGGGGTTACGGGGCCGACGAAGCCGGAGATGTCGTTGTCCATCATTCAAAGTTAAGTATTTTTTGCTATTTTTGCACTGATGAGGCATTTTACGCGCTTGTTTTTGCTGCTTTTCCTGCTCTTTCCGATGCACGGCCCGCTTCGTTCCCAGGATTATCCTTCCTGGGACGCTTTGCTGGACCGGTATGAGCGCATCTGTCGGATGTGCCTGGAACTCAAGGACTCAGATGCTTTCTCGGGCAGTTTCGAAGAAGTGCTTGCGGAACTTGAATCTTTAAAAGAGGAATTCAAAGGCGCTCGTGACCGCATGCCGGCAGTTGCCCGCCGCCGATATGAGCTCATCCGCAGCATGTATGCGCACGGTACGGTTTCCGATACCCGTCCGCAGCCATCTCCTCCCGAGTGTGAACCCTTGTCGCTGACGCCGCCGGCCAGGATGCTGGCGAAGTTTCCCGGAGGCCCTGTTCGCGTAGCCGGAAAGACGCCGGACATTTATTACCGATACACAGTGTCAGCATCTGCTCTCGTGGCTCCTGAGTTTACGCCAGGGATAAAGTTGCAATGGCTTGACGGGAAAATAGGGGCCTATGCAGGAATTTACAGTAACTTTTCAGTTCATAAGGCGTCTTACCAGGCCCTTTCCAACGGCACTGCGGATGGCTTTCCTGTCTGGACCTCAGGCGTTTCCGCCCTTGACAGGCTGTTCGTTACGGCGGGACCGGCCTTCAGGCTTACCGGCCGCTTGTCCATGTATTGCGGCATAGGTTACGGGCACCGCCGCATCTTCTGGGAAGATTCGGAGGGCCTGTGGATGGATGTCGTGGATGCCGGCCGCCGCGGGTTGTGCACAGAATTGGGCGCCAACTATCATATCGGTCATTTTTCGCTCGGCGCCGGATGGCTCGGGCTGCCGTTTTCGTACAATGCCCTTTCGTTTTCGGTGGGCTATGCTTTTGGCCGCCGCTATTTGAAGCAGTGACACGGCGGCGGTTACGGTTCAGCTTTTCCCGATTTGCGGGGATTCAGCGCCTCGAAATCCTTAAGTGAGGCTAAAGCCTTGGGATAGAGGATAATAAGGGAAACCACGGTGACCCATGCCATCAGGCCAACTCCTATGTCCCCCAGCTGCCACACCACGTCGGCTTCCCGTACCGCCCCGAATACTACGGCGCAAAGCATCAGCAGCTGGAGGGCGCGGATCGCAATGGTTTCCCCGCGTCCCGTCTTTCCCCGGAACAGGTAGATGAGGCTGGACTCGGCGTAGAAATAGTATGCCATGATGGTGCTGAAGAAGAAGAATATCATGGCCACGGACACGAACTGGCTGCCGAAACCGGAGAATACCGAATCCACGGCGCTCTGGGTGTACCCCACGTAGTTGTTGGTAAGCTCCGGCGCGCTGGCCAGCAGCATCTCTCCGGTCTTGGCGTCCAGGATGTTGTAGCTTCCGGAACAAAGTATCATCAAGGCTGTTGCGGTACATACCAGCAGGGTGTCCACATAAACGGAGAACGCCTGTGCGAGGCCTTGCTGCGCCGGATGAGGCACGTCGGCAGCTGCGGAAACTATGGCTCCAGTGCCCTGTCCGGCTTCGTTGGAGAAGATGCCGCGCTTCACCCCCATAGCAATCGTACTGCCTATGATACCGCCGCATACCGGGTTGATGCCGAACGCGTTGGTCACTATGGCGCCGAGAACCCGGGGTACCTCGCCGATGTGGAAACCTATCACTACCAGCGACAGAAGGATG
The DNA here is from genome assembly GCA_017509375.1 of Bacteroidales bacterium. Next base: position 3,765 of record JAFWPT010000284.1, read on the forward strand.
TAGCCGAGGGCCATGAACGGGGTGATGACAGAGGCAACTCTGGCGATTCTCTGAACTCCGCCCAGAATTACCAGTCCCAGTAGCACGGCGATTCCGATTCCGGAAATCAACGGCTTGATTTCGAATGAGTTGGCAACGGCGGTAGAGAAGCCGTTGGCTTGTACGGTAGTAAGGAAGAAGCCGCAGCTGACAGTTGTAATAACGGCGAAAGCTATTCCCAGCCAGCGCTGTTTGAGGCCGTACTCTATGAAGCTGAAGGGACCGCCCCTGTAACCCGAACGGTGCTGGAACTTGTACATCTGGGACAAGGTTGACTCCACGAAAGCGGTGGATGCGCCGAAAAACGCCACCACCCACATCCAGAATACGGCTCCCGGACCTCCGAAGGCTATAGCGGTAGCCACACCCACTATGTTGCCGGTACCGACACGTCCGGACAGGGCGATGCAGAACGCCTGGAACGATGAAATCCCTTTTCCTTCGGTATTTTTATGGAAAAGTGACTTCACCATCAGCGGAAGCCGCCGTATTTGTACGAAGCGCGTGCGCGCCGAGAAATACAGTCCTGCCACTATCAGCAGCACTACCAGTCCGGGATTCCAGACTATTTCGTTAACCTTGGAAACAATCTTTTCGAGCATAACGTCGGTAAATATAAACAAAAAGAAGTATCTTTGTGCTATGCGTGACCGGAAACTTTTGAATATCGAATTGGGGCGGGTGAGTCCGGAGGCTTACCGTGATTTGCCCGAATCCGGAATCGTAGTTGTCCTGGATAATATCCGCAGCGCGCATAACGTGGGCAGCGCATTCCGTACGGCTGACGCATTCAAAGCGGACCGTATTTATCTCTGCGGCATCTGTGCCACTCCTCCCTCGGCAGAAATACATAAATCGGCTTTGGGCGCAGAGGAGAGCGTACCCTGGGAGCACAGGGACGATACCCTTGCCCTTGTCCGGGAGCTGCATGACGCGGGCTGGAAGGTGTTGAGCGTAGAACAGACGGAACAGGCCCGGGAGCTTCAGGATTTCGTGCCGGCCGCAGGGGAGAGGTATGCGCTTGTTTTCGGCAACGAAGTGGACGGGGTGCAGCAGGAAGTGGTGGATGCGTCCCAGGGTGCCCTCGTCATTCCTCAGTACGGTACCAAGCATTCTCTCAACGTGTCTGTCAGCATTGGAGTTGTATTATGGCATTTCTGCAGAAAATGAACTTAAGAAAAATAATCCTTCCGGTGGCGCTGGCCTTGCCGGTCGTGGCTTGGGGAGCAGGCCCCAAAGTAAAGGTTGACGGCTATCTGAATCTGTCTTCGGCATACATCTGGAGAGGCGAACAGGTATGCAACGTACACGTTAATCCCGGCGTTGCCGTGACTTTTGCGGGCTTACGGCTGGAAAATTATAACTATTTGTCGCTCGACGGGGGATACAAAGAGATTGACTGGGACCTCTCCTACACTTTGGGCGACTTCTCCCTGCATGTGGCAGACTACTATTCCTGCAGTCCTGCCAGCGGCGCAGCCGAAGATTTTTTCTCCTGGAAAAAGGAGCGACCGGGCACGTCGATGAGCTCGCACTGGTGTATTCCAGCTCTGTTATTCCCCTGGATATCAAATGGTTTACCTTTTTCTGGGGGAGCTGGCTTCCGGAGCCCGACGGACGTCCAGGCAATAACTCCTTCTCTTCATTCTTGGAATTGGGGACACATGTACAGACCGGAGAAAGGGGCACGGCCTCGGCTACTTTGGGCGTCAGCGTGTTCAAAGGTATGTACACTCAGTATAAAGAATCTTTTATGCCGGTGCACGCTGCCCTTGCATATACTTATGTAATTCCTTTAGGCGGGTCGCTTTCAGTCCCTCTGCAGGCTACCGTGGTGGTCAATCCTTATACCCGAGCCTGTTATGCAGGCGCCTCGGCCGGCCTGGCATTCTGATGCTAAATTTTTGATTATGAAAAAGATATTGTCTTTTACCGCAGTTCTTCTGCTGGCCTTGGCGCTGGATGCGCAGACCGTGCGGCATACTATGATGCACAATGGGATGGAACGGGAATACTGGCTCTATGTGCCTGAAACGCTGGCCGATACCCGTCCTCTAGTGTTTATGGCACATGGCTACGGCGGCAAGGCCGAAGGTTATTTCCCGGCTATGGTTGACTGCGCCCGCAGGCACGGGTTCGTCCTCTGCTACCCTCAAGGGTTGCCGGATCCCGGAAAGGGCAAGACCGGCTGGAATGTGGGCTATCCGTCGCAGAGCGGTTGGGAGCAGGATGACGTAGCGTTTATTCTGGCCCTGCAGGACAAACTGGTGCAAGAATACGGGCTTGATCCCCGCAACTGCTGCTTCAGCGGAATGTCCAACGGAGGAGAAATGTGCTATCTGCTTGCGTACAAGCACCCCGAGCGTTTTGCCGCCATAGTTTCCCTTGCCGGTCTCACCATGGAATGGATCTACCGCACAGTCAAGCCCCAGGGACCTGTGCCGTTCATGGAGATTCACGGAACGGCCGACAAGACTTCCCATTGGGAGGGAGATCCGGACAACAAGGACGGCTGGGGGGAGTATATCGCGGTGCCGCTGGCCGTCGGTCGCATGATAAGCATAAACTGCTGTACCCATGAGATTTGCGACACTTTACCACGGTACAAGGAGGGTAGTAACATGGTGATCCGCCACCGCTATGTAGAAGGCACCTGCGGCAATGAGGTTCGTCTCTATGAGATTATTGGTGGGAAACACACCCGCGGAG
>JAFWPT010000285.1 GCA_017509375.1 Bacteroidales bacterium
GAGTCGCGGAATTTCTGGCTCAGGAAGCAGTTCACAGCGGAATTGGTTCCAAGCAGTTCGGGGTAGTATTCGTCCCATGCGAGGGCGATGAGGCCGATTGCTGCCGGGAATGCCAGGTCTCCGCTCGCTGACCATTCTTCCCATTTGTTCAGAGTGATGGTCATGCTGTAGGGGCCGGCGCCGCTGTAGGTTCCGCGGAAGCCTATGGCCTGCTCGAACTCGGTGTCCTGCTCGATTGCACGTTGTACCGCAAGTGCGGATGCGCCGCCCTGAGAATAACCGATGCTGTAGCCTTCGCAAACCTTCAGGGGAGACATGCCTCCTTCGTGGAGGAAGCCCATGGCCGCCTTGGCCATGGCGATGGTGCGATCGGCCGTAACTTGCTCACACAGATAGGGTTGCGCTTCGTCTGCGGCCATCTGGTCCGGGCAGACGTAAACGGCGTCCATATGGGCAAGGGCGATAACCGGAGCGGCACCGACAGATGGGAATTCGTCGGCTCCGGTCATGGTCCAGTGACTGTCGATTACGAAATAACGGGGATTGATGGGCACTGCGCTTTCCTTGCTGTCTCCGTGAGTGCACCAGATAAGGCTTCCTGGAAGCGTTTTGCCGCCATAACTATATGTTACAGAGGCAATTACCCAATATGGAGTGTCCGAGAAACCATAGTCGCTGATGGATGCCTTGCAGAAGGCGTCGAAGCCCAGCTGGGTGTTGGATCTTTCCGATTCGCTCATACCGGAGAGGTATGACGCGGAATACAGGGCGAACAATTCGTCAATCGTGTAGGTTGTCGAATGGTCTACATTGATGCCGTTGGGGAAGCCGGCCCATGCGTTTTCGGAGACTTCAGACGTTTCTTCGTTGACCTTGTTCGCCAACTCGAAACCGAACTCGATGTCGCAAGCCGCAAGCCCGAACAGCATCAAAGCCGCCACAGGTAGGATTGCAAATTTTTTCATATTCATTTAGATAAAATATTCATAATCGCACAAATATATAAAAAGATAAAGCAAATAGCAAACCGTCCTGGAACGGTATTTGTTATACAATTTATATTAAAACGGGAACCTGAAGCAAATAAGAACTTGAACAGCAATCGTTTTTTTATCAACGAATTAATGTATGCAATAGTTCTTATTTCTTTTATAGCATTAGTGCGTTACTAAGACTAAGTAGGTAAATCGTTATCTGTAATGGCCGAATGTTGAGAGCACAAGTACCTCGACGACTTCATCGTAGATTTTATAGACGAGCCGATGCTCTTTGGTGATTCGTCTGGAATAGACAGAACCATCGTAGCCCTTAAGCTGTTCCACCTGACCAGTACCCGTCCGAGGGTGTTCCCGGACTTCGTCAAGAAGTTTTGATAGTTTGGATACGGCCTGTGGCGCTTTTTTGTTGAGTTCCTTCAGGTCTTTTTTTGCATCTTCGGTGAATACGATGGTGTACATATCAGTTCTCGCTAATCATCCTGCCGAGGAAGTCCTCGGTGCTCTCGCCCTCGTTCATCCGGTACACCTTGCCAGCCTCGTAATCGGCAATACCTTGACGGATTTTAGCATCCAAGGTTGCTCTGTCGATAAGAGTATCGTCTTCCATAACTGGGACAAGGCGGTAGCTGCCGTGAGATCTTGAGGTAATCACGACATCGTTGGTGCGAGCCAAATCAAAGTACTTGCGTTGATTGGCTCTGAATTCTCTACTACTTACTACGACCATAACTTTTCTTTTGTTCAATGCAAATATATGTATTTTCAAAACAAGTACCAAATTGGTACACATTTTTCTCATATTAAACGCTCACCGAAGTGAGCGATAAATTGGATTTCAACTGGGAATTTCGATTTATCAATGATAAGGGTACGCATTATCGCCGATATACATAATATATGAATTTTATGTAAATCGTAAAGGTTATTTATGTTTGTCATAAAATAGGCACTAGCTTGGTCTATCGAACCGGCACAACATATAAGATAAGTATATGAACAATTCCACGCA
>JAFWPT010000286.1 GCA_017509375.1 Bacteroidales bacterium
AGTTCTGGGCCTATATGGTACTGGAGCAAGGGGCTCTGTCGGGTAATTACAACGAAGCGAATCCTCTTCCTTCAAACAGTGACCGCGGGCAGAAATACAATCCCATCCTGGGCCAGTTGACTGCCCTCACGGACGCCATGAAGGAGATCGGCATCAAATATGGCCTGTCCTGCTCGCAGGTTGGCATTGCGTGGGCTCTTTCCAAAGGTACGATGCCCATCATCGGCGCCACCAAGGAGCGTCACGTACTGGAAGCCGCCAAGGTAATGGATACTGTCCTCGCCCCCGAAGAAATCACCCTCCTGGAGACCCTGGCCGATGCCGCCGGCATCGACACCCGCGGCGACTGGGAACATACTATGGAATAAGATGAAAAAACTGATGTCTTCACTTTGTCTGTTGCTGTCCATGCTGGCAGCCTTTAACGGCTGCGGCAAAGAGCAGTCTCCTGCAGAGCAGGAAATAAAGCCCGAAAACAAGCAGGAAGAGAACCAGCCACCTGTGCAGGATGGCGAGAAGGTCCTGGTGGCCTGCTTTTCCTTCACCGGAAACACAAAAACAGTTGCCACAACGCTGGCCGTCCTTGCCGAAGGGACGCTGTATCTTATTGAGCCTGAAACGCCTTATGGCAGCGAGAACAGCACGTATTACGATGAAAGCACCCGTGCCTACCAGGAGCAATACGGCCCGTCATCGTTCCGTCCGGCCATTGGCAAGACACTGTCCGGGGCCGATGGGTATGATATCGTCCTGCTGGGTTTCCCCATCTGGTACGGGAAGGCGCCCAGGGTGGTATTCTCTTTCCTGGATACGTATTCCTTCAAAGGGAAGACCGTCGTTCCATTCATCACTTCCGGTTCGAGCGGGATTTCCGCAGCGGCCTCCGAACTGAAATCCACCTATCCGGACATCAGTTGGAAAACCGGTGACCGACTGAATGGAAAGACTCAGGAACAGTTAAAGTCCTGGATTGAATCATTGGGGATAAAGAATTAACTATGAAACGCATATTGACAGGACTAATTCTAATGGTACTTTCATCGCAAGCTATTCGGGCTCAGGTGGACATTCACTGCCATATGATTCCGGGTTCCTACCTGGATGCCGTAAAGGCACACGGAATGGAGATGGATGAGGGCTTTCCTATCCCGGCATGGAGCGCTGAAGAGCATCTGCAGTTTATGGACGAGGCCGGCATCCGGACCTCCGTCCTCACTATGCCTGCGCCGCAGCCGTTTTTCGGCGACAGCGCAGAATCGGCCGCCATCTGCAGGAGGTTCAATCATGAAGCTGCTGCGCTCAAGGCGCTTTATCCGGGTCGTTTCCGCTTCTGTGCGGCCCTTCCGCTGCCGGATGTAGCCAAGGCCATCGAAGAAGCCAAATACGCCCTGGAAGTACTGGGAGCCGACGGTGTAAAAATGGCCACCAACTCATACGGGCAGTACCTTGGCGACGAAGCCCTGGAGCCGCTGATGGCTTATCTTAATTGCCGTAAAGCCGTCATCGTAACCCATCCGCATAAGCCGTCGGCCGCAAATGAAACGTTGATTTCGGCCGTACCGCTGGCCTCTTATGAGTACCTTGCCGAGACAACCCGCGCCATTCTCAATATGGTGGCACACGATGTCCTGGTCCGTTATCCTGACCTGAAGGTTGTAGTTCCGCACTGCGGTTCTTTCCTGCCGAATGCCCTGCCACGCTTCAAGGGACTTCTCCCTGTGATGGTGAAGCAGGGATATATGCAGCCGGTAGACGTAGATGCCAACCTGTCCCGCCTGTATTATGACCTCGCCGGAGCAGCCACTGATGACGCCATCGAGTCACTGCTGGCCATCGCAGAACCCTCGCACATCCTCTATGGTTCTGATTATCCCTACGTAGCTGCCCAAGCCCTGATCGATGCCAAGAAATCGCTGGAAGCCAGAATGGCCTCCAAAGGCCTGGATCCCAGGGATGTCTTGGCGGACAATGCAGCCCGCCTTTTCGGGGCCGATATCCCGGTCCGGGAATACGGGGAAAGAATTGTGCGACTGGCGCTGATTGAAATCTACCCCGAATTGCTTGAGGAATATCTGACCTTCGCCAAAGAGGTCGGAACCGTTTCCATGGCTACGGAACCAGGCGTGATTGGCCTGTTCTCTATGCAGGATAAGTCGGATCCTTGTAAGGTCAATATTCTGGAAGTCTATGCGGACCGGGAAGCCTACCAGGCTCACCTGCAAACCGCCCATTTCAAAAAATACAAAGAAGGAACGGCTGCCATGGTCAAGTCTCTTAAACTCATAGACACCAATCCAATGATAACCGCAACCCTGAATAAATCCGCCATCCGATGAAAAAAACGATACTTTCGGCCGCAATCTTGCTGTCCGGTATTATTATAAACGCACAGAATATGGATAATGCACTTTCACCCCGGCGGCAGGGCCTTGCCGTCATGGCTGCACTGGAAGCAAAAGGAGACCAGGCAGGTCTTGAAAAGGCAGCAGCTGAAGCACTTGATAACGGTCTTACCGTAAGCGAAGCCAAAGAAGCACTGTCACAGCTTTATGCCTATACCGGATTCCCGCGTTCGCTCAATGCACTGGGAACGCTGCAGAAATTGCTGCACCAGCGTCAAGCGGCAGGATTATCGGAAAATCTCGGTAAGGATGCAGATCCGCTTCCTGCCGATTACGATGCATTGAAACAAGGTACAGCCGTACAAACGAAACTTTCAGGGCAACCTTTCAACTACAGTTTTGTCCCTGCCACCGACTATTATCTGAAGGCTCACTTGTTCGGAGATATCTTCGCCCGCAACAACCTGAGTTACGCCGACCGGGAGATTGTCACGGTGAGTGCTATCTCCGCTCTGCCAGGATGTGAGCCTCAGCTGGTTGCCCATGTCTCCGGAGCCCGGAATATGGGTGTAAGCGACGAAGAACTGCGTGCTCTACCCTCCCTGTTGGAAGCAAAAGTAGGACTGGCAGAGGCCGAAAGGCTCCGAGGCGCACTGAATGCCGTTCTCGGAGATGCCTATACCCCGGTACAGGCCGTTGATTTCTCAGTATGGCCCAAAGGGCAGCCCAATACGGCTTATGCCCAATACTTTACGGGCAACAGCTATCTGGCACCGCTGGATGGCGGCGTGGCCAACGTGACCTTTGAACCCGGTTGCCGGAACAACTGGCATATCCACCATGGGCAAGTCCAGGTTCTGATTTGCGTAGCCGGCCGCGGCTGGTATCAGGAATGTGGTAAACCGGCCGTGAAACTGGTCCCGGGCACTATAATTGAGATTCCCGAAGGAGCCAAACACTGGCACGGAGCGGCAGCTGACAGCTGGATGCAGCACTTGACCTTCCATAAAGATGTTCAGGATGGGGCCTCCAACGAATGGCTGGAACCCGTGAGTGAAGAGCAATATCAGAAAGTCCGGTAATCGCCCACATTTGCCATCGGGACGGTTACGGGAATGTCGGCGGGTATTCCGTCAAATGTGTTTTCGGAGCAAACGGGCGGCGTAGCCGTCATACGGCGGCCGGGAGATAAAACTCCTTGTATTCTTTCTTAAAATCGAAGGGCATCTTTCTGGATTTTCATTATACTTACAAAGGTAGGCCCTTACGGCCTTTTCCGCAAGGGCACTTTATTTACCGCAAAGATAATACATGCCGCAGGGTACGAGTCAAGAGAAAAGTTGAAAAACTTGCTTCTTTCTGATATAATGTCCTTCCTGCACAGCGGCGAACGTGGCTATAGCAGCAACGACGGAAATAGGAGTCACTGTGCAGAACACAGCCGGCACCGCCAGAAACAGCAGTAAACCGGTCAATTTGTTAGCCAAAGTGTGAGGAAAACAGAATCGTTTACATACGGCCAGGGCTGATACCTGGTTCACCATCTTGATGAAGACAATCACCCCGGCCCAGGTACAAAGCCAAACGGGAATCTCCAGTACAGGCAACAAGCGAATAGCGCAACATGCAACGAATACGATATCAGCTACACTATCCAATACGGCTCCCGTTTTGCTTTCTGCTTGGAGGTTCCTGGCCAGAGGGCCGTCAACCATATCACTGATGCCACACAGCG
>JAFWPT010000287.1 GCA_017509375.1 Bacteroidales bacterium
AATCGTTACATTTGAGTTGATGTCTAACCACCTTCATTTGACATTAAGCGGCAGAGAAACGGATGTCATGGCCTTATTTAACGTGATAAAGTGCTTATTGTCAAAGGGTCTGGATGAGATTCTTTCTGATTGGGAATGCAAAACAAGGATGTTGAACAGCCTCTCGGAATTGAGAAATGTAATTACTTACAACAATCGCAACGGCTATGTAGTACACCCTGATGAAACCCCCTTCACATATCCTTGGGGAGCAAATATGTACTATTTCAATCCTGTCGCGAAACAGAGGTTCTATGAATCCGGGAAGCCGCTGAGTTTCAACGAAAAGCGCAAAATGCTCGCCAGCCACAAAGGAGATTCGGTAAAAGACTTGCTGCAAGTGGACGGATATGTGTCGCCAATGTGCTTTTGTGACATTTGTTTAGGTGAATCTTTTTTTCGTGGTGCATCTCATTATTTTAATGAGATTTCCCGCAACATTGAATCCCAGAAGGATATTGCTTCAGAGATAGGGGAGAGCATTTTCTACACCGATGATGAATTGTTCCGGATAGTGCTTAGGTGGAGTAAGGATAAATATGATACGTTCAAGCCTTCTCTACTACCTAAAGAAGCAAAGATTGAACTCGCAAATAAGATGCATAGTGAATATCACTCCGGAAACAAGCAGATTCAGAGAATCTTGAATTTGCCTGCGTCTGTGGTTGCCGGTATGTTCCCATCTTCCTAATTCCCTCGGCTACATCTGGGGAGCGAATTACCGCATTCCGCTCCCGAAACGGGGGAGAAGTGGTGCAGCGTGAGCGAATCACCGCAATAACACAAATAGCCTCGATTGCTTCTTTAGGCACTTAAAAAATTACTTAAGAATACGCCGAGGGTTGTCTCTACAACATCGGGAAAACTTCAATAAATGGTGCCTGAACTTTGCAAACGAAAAGAAAAAGTTGGAAGGGTGCCGCCGCCGGAATGTCGGATATCCGGTGGCTACGGCTCGCCGCTGCGGGGAGCTCGCCTCAAGGGCTCTCCTCCCGGCGGCCGTCACCAACCGTTTTTGTCCACATTACCCATTCCGCTCAAGAAACGGCAGAAAAGCGGTAAATCGGGAGCGAATGCCCGCGCTTCACTCCCGAAGCGGCTGTAAACTGACAAAACGGGAGCTAAACCCCTCATTCCTCTCCCGAAACGGGGTGAAAGTGGTCGGACGGGAGCGAATCACCGCCTTTCACTCCTGGCCGACCGGGGCAACCTTGCCCCCGGGAAACCGCCGCTTGCGAGGACACGAAACGGATGTAGAAGGCCCCACAGCCGTTTCATGGCATCGTTTGCAAGGAAATACAGCAATTTCAGGACACGAAACGGATGTCGAAAGTCCCACGTCCGTTTCATGGTAACGTTTTGCAAGTGCAAGCCGGGAGCGAATCGTAAGCATCTTTTAGATTTGCCGCCACCTGCCGGACTTTGAACAATGATGGCTTCTGAGCCTCCGTATACTGATTGACAGGGTAGCAGAACTGCGTGTAACCGGACCTGTCCGGATTGCCGTAAGCCGATAAAAAACAGCGAACGGCTGCCGGGAGGGCAGCCGTTGCATTCGTTATGACGCCAAAGGGTGCGTTAAGGTGCTACCGATGGCGTTATACTCCTGTCCGGGAAGTCCTTGATGCGGAGGAAGACGCCCAGATTGATGGCATCACCCAACGCGTAGCGGTTGCGGATGTCCTTGAGGTAGAACTCCACCAGACCGTCGGCAGGGTAGGAGTCGATAGTGTACTCGTAGAAGAAACCCCAGGAGGACGCGTTGTAGTTCCAGTCCGTCTTTACGGAAGAACTGGGAACCGTGGCGGTGGGGCCAGTGATAATGCCGAACTTGCTCGAGCGTGTTGAGTAACCGCCTGCTCCGTCATTGTAAGGTTCCAGGGTGTTGGCCGCAAAATGGATGGAGAGAGGGAACAGGTCTGCCTGCAAAGACTGGGAGAGTTTGAAGGAGAGCTTGTAAACAGGCCGGGTGGGATCGTCCCCCACAGGTCCCAGGTAAGGGCTTCCTCCCTCCGTCACCTGTGTAAGGACAGGTTCTGCACGATACTTGAATTCGTCCACGGCATACACGTGGATGGTACGGTAAAGGCCAGTCTTCTTGTGGCGGATTACCAGATGGTCATCGAAGGTGTAGGTGTGGCCTACACTACTGATTTTAAGGTTGAACTCCCACTGACCGGTACCAGAATTAAAGGTGGGTAAGTCGTCAGATACTCCGGGGTTGTTGATATCCCAGGCATCGTTGATATCCCAGCCGCTGTTGATGTTTTCTTCCCAATATAGAGTAAATGCATCGGCGTTTGTCTCTCCCTGGATGGGATTACCGGAGCCATCCTTACCCATAAAGGTGAACTTGATGGGGATAACGGTATTGGCGGTCTTTACCATTACGTTGGTGGCAGTTGGTTCCACGATGCTCAGGGTATAAGAACCATCAGAGACAGTAGGTACGGAAGGGTCCACGTCTGCCGGGTTATTGGCGAAGTCATCGGATGCCGGGAGAGAGGCCATTGCAAGAGAAGGATATCCTTCGTGCTGGAGACTCTTTATATTGAGGATATAGGTATTGTTCCGGGTAATCTGAATCTGGTTACCGTCACCGTCACGAAGCAGGATGAGCACGTACTTGACTCTGGAATTGACAGAGGTAAGTTTCAGGATTAATCGTACACGGCCCGCCTCATCGTGGGTCTTGGTGTTGTGGTCGTCGAAGAGGTACAAGAAAGAGTTCTCCGGATTTGCACGGTCTATGGTCTCGAAACTCCCCTCGGTGGCCTGGAAACGGCCGCTTTGGGTGTACTCGTTCATGGAGACCGTGGAGACAGTACCTGCCGCATTGCAATAATTTGCCCATGGATTCGACTCTGTAATCTCGTACGGAGCGATGTATCCCCTGTCGCGGCCATTGGTCACTGTCCATTCAATGGAGGCAACATTCTCAGTGTAAACATCACTTCCAAAACCGAAGCGGACGTTGTTAAAGATATCGGCCGACTGGAAGGACAGCCTCACCCTTGCCCTGTCACGGAGCAAATGAATCACATTGGGTGTAGGAGAGACCGAGCCGCCTTCGCTGGCGCCCAGTCCTGCCTGGAGCCAGGTCTTCATAGCCGATGCATTAGACTCCATATGGTAGCCCCAAAGCTTGACGGATGTCTCCGAATAGAGGGAGGTAAGGGCTTCGGACTGCATGATAATCTTTTCGGAAGTGCCTACCGGGAAACTCATTGGATCCGGCAGGTTGGCGTTGACCACAAAGTGGATGCGGGCCGTACCGTCCGGGACATAGCCCCAGAACTGATTCAGGCCTGTCTCGATATGGGCCTGACGGATGCCGATATAGTAGCCCGACCTGTCGAAGCAGAGCAGCTGCATGGCATTCTCGCTGAAGGAAGTGGTTTCCGGACCAAAGAGCATTCCCTTGGTGGCCGGTGCGCCCACACCCTCCATCCGGAGGAGGAAGGGCATTTCCCCTTCCGGGACTTCGAAAACAGGAACCGTGAATTCCGGGGCCTTGCCTTCCCCTTCAACGGGAAGACGCTCCTCCTGACAAGCGACTGAAAGTGCCAGTACGGCCGACAAAGTCGATATTGCGTATAATATATGCTTCATAGCTTCTTTCATTAATTAGTTCAACGCATCGATTTCTGCCTGGGTGAGGTCACGGACGCAACGGACAGTGTGTGTGTCCAACCCTGATCCGGTCGGGACTTCATTACCGTTCAAGGCCCTGTAATAACCGGCGCTAAGGACCTGGTTCAATGAAGTATCGCCATCCGGAGAGCTGGTCTGAAGTCCGATGATAACACCTATTTCTTCTACGGTGGGAAGTCGCCAGCCTGTATAATAAACACCGTTTTGGCCAACTTCAAGATAGGTCTCACAATGCTTTGCTTCCCAACGCATTAATTCATCTGCAGACGAAACTCTCGTAGTCCCAGATTTAGTAGCATCGTAAGTACTATTAATACTCGGCATGTTTGAGGTAGAGCCGAGTTGAGAAGCAATCATGAATGCCGGGGATAAAACTCTGTCAGCAGAAAGGCCGTCGCTTCCAATGTTAGGCCGGCCCATAACGTATGAAGACGATGTTGCGGAAGATTGTACAATAAACATACGAGGATTAAAATTCAAGGCGGTACCTGCAGCAACTTGACCTCCGGTAGAAGTATTGGATGCAGTCATGTAGTAAGCAGTACCACCACTTATATACTTTGGCCTGAAGGGTGCGTTGGAGGTGGTGTTATTACCTTGGGAAGCAACACGGAATGTATGGGTTCCGGTTTTATCCACGTCATAGTTTACCCAGCGATAGTTTCGGAAAGTCTGCGAACTCGACGGGACATGATCCGTGTTCAGCGCGTATGTGCCTATCGTATGGCCGAACTTTTTACGGGAATACTGCCGCAAGGTATACTGGGCTCTGTAACGATTGGTGTAGCGATAGAATGTAAAGCGACCCGTATAGTCATATCGTGGACTAAACACAGTACCACCATTTCGAGCACCTTGAATTGCTGTAAATGTATAATAATCGTATCCTCCAAATGAACTCGGGAAAGTATAACTTGATTCGTTTGAACCATCGGACGTGGTAACACTTGTAAGTTGTACATCTACATTTGTACCAGAATCCGGACTTTCGCCCCAATAGTACCAGCCGTCCTGTGAATACGCATTAACCTCACCCGTATGAGCTGTTTTTTTATTGCTGGCATCTATCTCCGTTCCATAGTTATGGAAATAATTGGAATAGTTCTCCTGATTCTTACTTGTATAATTACTGGGAGAACCCGCTATTTCCTCAAACTTGTAATCATCCGGGAACGAGCCGGCCTTGCCGGTGTTGTACTCCGATTCAGTACAAGCTTCCCATTCTTCAGTCAGGGTCCCGTTATTTTCCCATGTATTGAAAACTGCCCGGTCATAAGTGTATTGCGTACTGGAAGTATAACGATACTCTTCCGGTCCATAGGGGCCGGTTGATGTGCTGAACGGCTCATAATTGGGATCAGTGGAATCCAATGCACTGCGTGCGGAAATACGGGACGACCATGCACCAACTACATGCGAGATACGTGTTGTGGACAGGTGCCGGATGGTAATGTCCCTGTAAAGCCCCTTGGACTCCCAGTCCGTGACATCCAGATATACCCTGACCATCATATATTTATCTGCCAAATTAGGGAGTGAGCAGGATTCGATGGTAAGTGCTTTCTCCGAACGGGTGAATTTATTCTGCAGATATGAGGCCGTGCCTGCCACATCGGAGCCCACATACTTGGTGGACAAGAAACTGTTCCGCTTGGCACCTTGATAGTTGAAGAAATAAGGTGCCGGAGCGTTTTGTGCCACATCGCCAGAAAAGTCGTATTCCGTGTAAGTCGCAGAAGTCATGTTGAAGGGGTCTTCTGCGGTCGCATTGGGCAATGTGACATACTTCAGCTTTATATTACGCTTGTTGGGCTTGATGATGGTAACGGTCTCCGACTGCATACCGTCACCGCGGAGCGCAACACTTGTAGGTGAAACGTCAAAATAGTCGTTGTCCGAGTGGTCTACGTCGGCGATATCTTCGCTGTTGACCGGGATGTCACCCCAGGGGATGATGTCGTAATTGCAACGTACCTTATAAGCGTCCGTGAGGAGTTCGCCGCCCTCTGAAGCGATGGTGGCTTCTATCTTGTAGAGCTTGTTGCGGCCGATTGCGGTCACGCCGCCCTCCGGATTCACCACGGGAATCTTGTAAGTCTGATAAGTGGTGACATCGGTGGAGGTGTCCTTATAACCCAGCGAAAGGATGATGGCAGGGGCCTCGGAACTGGCGCTGCCTGCAGTCCAGCTGAGCGGATAGGTATAAGTTGCAAAAGTGAAATGCTTGTCTGCGCCGGTATATACCAGGTCTGTGTCAACAGCATCGTTGCCCATCATGATACCGCCGGCAACGAAGATGGACTTGTTGTAGTTTACATCGGCCCCGGTAATCTTGCTGGGGTCTATGACCGGAGTGCTGAAGGAGAAATTGTAGAACCTCCAGGCGGGGGCACCGGTGACTTCCACATTCTTTGCAGCCAGGGAAGTGATGAAAGTGTCGCTGAACTTGACATCCACCACTATCTTGGCAGCCGCCCTCACCAGTGCCAGGGCGATGGATTCCGTGGAGCCGGCGGTGAAGGTGGTCTTGCCGTCCATCAGGAATGACTTTTCATTTGCATAATAGCGTTTCTGCTGGGAATTGCCGGTGGATACGTTAAACGTAGCATCCGGGATATACTTCTTGTGCAGGTCCAGCCATTCCGGATTCAGGTTGTCCTCATTGTATGCACCCCAATAGGGCTTGTGTCCGCCTTCACCGTTATCTTCCGAAGGGTCGTAATCGAACTCGATCATGGACTTCAGCCCCGCCAGGTCCGTAATGCTGGCACTGGCCAGATCACTTGTTGCAGAACTGTTGCCGGAATTGGCCGCAGTCTTCACCTGCCTGCTGTTGGCCGACACATAGACGTCGTAGCTGTTTCCGGGGACGAAACCGTCCGCGCGCCAGTCGCCGGACACCCTCCAGGATGTTTCATCTGTCTTGTCAGAAGCAGAGGTCAGCGTATAATGCTTGATGGACGGACTTGCGTCACCGCTGAAAGTACCATAGAAATAGACGTTCAGCAAATCGACGGCATCTTCCTTGAGGCTGGTAACGGAAGGCACTTCCGCCTTGGTAGCGGGGGAAGATACGGACGTCTGCAGGATAAGGGCATAAGTGTCATCCACAGGCATTTCCTCTTCCCTGGAGCAGGAAACTGCTACGAAGGAAAGCAGCCCGACAACAATGAAAAAATATAGAATGTTCTGTTTCATACTTAATAATTAAGGGGTGACGACGGTTCCATTCGGGTTATACAGGGTTCCGGTATTGGTATATACGGCCGGGCCGACATAATAGAAGGTAAGTTCCTTGTTGGATTCTCCGGGCAGGCGGTAGTAATCCGGAGTACCGGAATTGTTGAAGGACATCTCATGGAATGTACCGGATTCAACGGAGAGGAGGGATACGATGCACTTCTTCTCCGACTCCGGAGCGTCAATTCTGAACTGCTTCACAGGCACCACGGAGAAATAGGTCTGAACTGAGGAGCCTGAGGGGATTTCAATGGCATCGGTAAGAGAATGGTCCGAGACAGCTGCGGCGTTTCCGTCATACTGGACGAACTTGAAGTTGGGGTTGTCAAGCACCAGGCGGAGAACGGTGTTGGATTCCGACTCGGTGGCCACTTCGATAACGGGTGAGAAAGCGGAGCGCAGCGAGGCGTCCGGGGAGTTGGTGATAATCACCTCCCCGTGGTGGTTTATATAGCCGTAGGATACTACAATGAAGCTTTCATCCCAATTTGTGTAGTTGCTGTCTGTATCGTATCTACGGTATTCTTCGCAGGCTTTAATCTTTGCAGCTGCGGGAGAAGTGTAGTTGTATGAGTAGTCCACTGCGGTGGAGGCTTCGGAGTCCCATGCACTTACGGTGAGGGCGGACAGCAAAAGTTCTCCGTTAGGCAGAGCCAGTCCGGTGATCTTGTGCTTTTTGCAGGCGGCGAAAGAAATGAATTCTCCAGGATGCGTTGCGTGCGTGCTGGAATACTTGAGAGCGAGCGTGCGGGTACTGGGCGCTCCGCCCTTCTCGATATTGAAGGTGATGCTGAGATTGTCCAGCACCTGGGGCAGGGCCAGCACTGTAAAGGTGAGGGACTTGGTCTGAGTAACATCCACTCCCTCGCCGAAGCTGACGCTGATGCTGGTTGAGGCGGAAGAAATGTTCCCAAAGGTGGAGGCTCCACCGTCTGCAAAGGCGGTAACGGCGAATGTGCCGGCAAGTTCACTTGTCGTAGAGGAAATAGTGAAAGACTTGATTTTGAGGGTGACGGCGTCCTGGCTCCCGAGGGTGAACTCAAAGGCGGTGAATGCAGGGTAGAAGTCCAGGTCGAGGTCCGATGCACCTTCGGCTACGCCAGATTTGTCGGCCAGCATCCAGGCGTTGCTAAGGTCTGGCGCAAAGGTGGTAAGAGTGGACGTTACCGTCTTATGAGCAACATCATCGATTACGTTCTGGGTGGCGGGAATGCTTAGTCCGCTTGCGCTGGCAG